>JACRDE010000035.1 GCA_016212935.1 Desulfomonile tiedjei
CCGTCAGCTTGTCGGAATACATCGCGAAAACAGGATTCATCAATGCTGATGCTTTGAAGAAGTACGGTTATGTGCTGGGTGCCCACAGGATTCCCGCACTGGACCTCATCATCATACTGGCGTTTGTCGCACCGTTCGGTCTGCCCATCGTGCATGGCGGGTTGAGGATACTCACGAGGCGAAAAGAGCCCGTCCATCTTCCCGAGGAGAAAATCCTTCTCCATCCGTTCATCGAGAGACTCTGGCACTGGTTCCAGGCCCTGTGCATAGTCATGCTGATCGTTACGGGCATAATGCTACATTGGCCTGAGCGTTTCCCCGGTTGGTTCGAATGGTCAGTGTCCGTTCACAATTGGTTCGGCTGGGGTGCTGTAATAGCGTTCCTGGTCTGGTTTGTGTACAACCTGGGCACCGGCCGGATTTCCCATTATTTCCCCAAGAAAGGCGAAATCCCGGTTGGCATGATAAAACAAGCAAAATTCTATGGTTACGGAATCTTCAAGCACGAGCCCCATCCTTATGCACCTTCTGAGGACAACAAGTTCAACCCGCTGCAGAAAATAGCATATTTGCAGTTCCAGCTTCTGCTGTTCCCCATTCTGCTCGCCAGCGGTATCCTTTACATGTATCCTGAAACATTTAGGGGAATTATCGATGCCATTGGCGGAATGACCGTGCTGGCGATCGTTCACCTTATCATGGGCGGGCTCTTCGCAGCCTTCCTCGTGGCTCATATCTATCTAGCCACAACCGGAGAGACTATTGGAGAAAATTTCAAGGCAATAATATTCGGCTACGGAATAAAAGCCGAACACGATGATCACGGCAAACACTAGTTCCTGTCTGAAAGACCCGAGCCGGGGAACTCACGAGAGTCTCCCCGGCCTTTCCCGAATTCAACGGACCTGCGCTGCACTGAATTCCCTACGATTACAGCCGCATAAGGTTGCGGCATTTCATATCAATGCACTTTTAAAGCAAGTAAGATCTGAGAAACACTTCTTACAGGACGCTGCCTGCGGCCGCAACCAAACTTTGTCAGATTTCTCTCATAGAATCAGTAAGTTACATCGATCGCAATCCAACTTCTTCTCGAGAAAACAAGAAATCGAACGTTATTAATAAGAAGGGTTTCTCAGATCTTGGTTCTTTGATCGCGAATTCGTATGAGGATCCAAGCGCTTGGGGTTTCGGAGCAGTCTACCGAAGAATCCGGCACAAGACTCAAGTTTCCAGTCGTTTCTTCTCTTCGCTTCGGATTTCTCGTCGCAGGAGCTTGCCCACTTTGGACTTGGGCAGCATGTCCCTGAACTCTATATATTGAGGGATCTTGTAAGCAATCAATTTGTCGCGGCACCATTTGGTAAGTTCATAACCGGTTATGCCTTTCACATCCTTCTTGAGCACCACGAATGCCTTTATGCGCTCGCCCACTTTGGCGTCCGGAATCCCCACGACACAGGACTCGATGACCGCCGGATGCTCCTGGAGCACGGCTTCAATTTCGGACGCTGAAATCCTGTAGCCTTTGTGCTTTATGGTATCCACCGTCCGATCCACGAAATAGAGGAACCCGTTTTCGTCCTGACGGACAATGTCAGACGTGCGGTACCACAAGAGCCCATTTATCTCGGTAAATGATTCGAACGTCTCTTCCGGTTTGTTCAGGTAGGCCCGAACCATTCGGTCCGAAGACACCAGCAGTTCGCCCGGATCACCCTGTTTCGCCGTTTTGCTTGAGCCGGTTTCCACAATCATGATTTCCTTGCTGGGAACCTTGAGCCCCATGCTCATGGGCGGATTTTCTCGGTCCGTCGGACACATCACTATGCCGCCGCAGGTTTCAGTGGCACCGTACCCCTGGTATATTTCGAGCCCAAAGCGGGTTTTCCAGCGTTTCGCTACCTCAAGAGGAAGAACGTCACCAGCGGAAAAACAATACTTCAAGGATGAAAGGTCATACTGATCCACTCGGTCGTGCTCAAGAATCATCCGGTAAAAAGCTGGAACGCCAATGAGACTCGTGGCTTTGAGCGATCCTATGGAATCGAAAACAGCGTCCAGATTGACTCTCGGCTGAAGTATCAAAGTCCCACCACCCACAACAAGGGTGGCAAGGCTGCAGGTCTGGCCGAGTATATGGAACAAAGGGGCTCCGCCCAGAATCACGTCGTGATCCTTTGGGAAAAGTGCATCCCGGACGCCGAGTTGTTCTTCAGCGGAAACTAGGAACAGCCCCTGATTTATGGGCACTCCCTTCGGATGCTTTGTGGTACCTCCAGTGTACAGGATCTCTGCGATTTCATCCTCGCCTGTGTTCGGGTCGGGCGCGGGAGGGTTGGATTGGGGAATCAAGTTCTTCATGAAGGCTACAAAGGTGGCTTTCTCCACGTTGCCCTTCGGAACTTTATCGGCAAGCAATCCGAACGCACGCTTCCACCACGGCAACAGATCCGCGACGTTAGTCACCACCACACTCTTGATAGCGGTGTCCTGCATGGCCTGTTTCACGTAACCGTAATTGCGGTCCTGGCATATGATCGCCCGCGCGGTGGTATCGTTCGCTATGTACCTCAGGTCAGTAACAGTGTATATTGGCGTTATCGGCACCGCCACAGCTCCGAGCCTCTGTATTGCCAGCCAAGAGACCACGAACTGCATCGAATTGGGTATGTACATTACGATTCGGTCGCCTTTGGACAACCCGAGAGTGGCAAGCCCTCCGGCAAGTCTTTCAGCAAGGACCAACAGGCCGGAATAACTGTAAGTTGTTCCAAGAAAGGACACGGCGGCCTTGTGGGGATACTTGGCTGCTATTGCGGAAAATGATTTGAAAATACTGGGGTGTCTTAACGTCGACATTGCTGACCGATCCTATCAGACTCCGAAGTATGCCCCTTTCACCTCTGGATTCTCCATGAGTTCCGAACCGTGCCCCTCCATGGTGAGCATCCCGTTTTCGATGATGTAACCATGGTCGATCATGGGCAGTATCGGTCGGGCGAACTGCTCGGTTATTACTATGGTAAGGCCTGTCTCATTGCGTATTTTCTTTATCGCGTCGACCAGGGTGACCTGCATGATGGGACTCAATCCCAAGAGCGGTTCGTCAAGTAACAGCAGCCTGGGTTTGACCATCAGGGCCATGCCGATAGTGAGCATTTGCTGCTCGCCTCCACTGAGGAACCCAGCCTTTCGCGTCTTCAGACGAACCAGAGTAGGAAACAGCTGAAACACGTACTCTATAGCTTCCGAAATCTCGGATCTGTTTCTCAGGTACGCTGCAATACGAAGGTTTTCCACCAAATCCGATTCAGGAAAGATCGGGTGTCGTTCCCTGCACAGCACCATGCCTTTCTTGACGCGGTCGCTGGGGTACATGTCCGTGATGTCTTCACCGTCAAATCTGATGGTTCCGTATGTGGTGATTCTCTCACCGCCCTTGCGTTGCTCCTTGATCTTGGTGTCGATGATCAGGCCGGACAGGGTGTTCATCAGAGTCGTCTTGCCCGCGCTGTTGGAACCGATGACAGCAACGATCGTGCCCGCCTTGACGTTCATGCTGAAATCGTTCAAGGCAAGAGCGTTCTCGTAGAAAACCATGAGATTGCTTACTTCGAGCATTTACTCCGACCCCAGATATGCCTGCCTGACTTCTTCTCTTTCCATGACTTCCGAGGGTTTTCCGTCGGCTATCACCCGACCGAAGTTCAAAACCAGAACTCGGTCCGAAATACGGAAGAGTTCACGCAGCCGATGCTCGATCATGACAACGGTTTTGCCTTCAACCATGAGCTTTTCGATGATGGGTACTATGCTTGCCAGCTCGGCTATGCTCAACCCAGAAAAGAGCTCGTCGAGTATGATCAAGTCTGCTCTCAGGGCGAGACATTTGGCCAGTTCCAACCGCTTGAGGTAGCCGTGCGGCAGACTGCCAGCTGCCTTGTATGTGACCGAGGATTCCCTCTCGAACCCCACCTCTTCCAGAAGGTCCTTGGCGACAGAGTCTCTGTCCCCGTATTTTCCTCCGGAGAGGCTCTTTACCCTGGAAGAATAAAGGGGAATGATGAGGTTCTTGAATGCTGCCAGTTCCGCAAAAGGCCGGATCATCTGAAAGGTGCGTGCTATCCCCAACCGTGCAATGCGGTACGGCATCCAGCCGGTAATATTCTGGCCATCATATTCCACCGTCCCTGCGTCCGGCTTGACGAACCCTGTTACCAAGTTGACCAAGGTTGTCTTCCCGGAACCGTTGGGTCCGATGATGCCGAGCAGTTCGCCCTTTTTGAGATCGAAATTTACCCCAATGACCGCACGCACTCCGCCGAAACTCTTGCTTAGGTCACGGACCCTCAGAAGCAGCTTAGGAGTTGTTTGCGGTTTTTCATCCATTTCAAGCATGCCTGTTTTTGTGTTCCGCCGTCATTTGTCCACATCCACCCAGCGCTCGAACTGTTGGTATTTTCTCTGGATGTAATGGAATATGCCTTCTGGTAAAGCCACGATGAAGAACACCAGGAAAAGCGAATAAAAGACTATTCGCAGGCCGCCGATTCCTCGCAGGGCCTCTGAAAGGGGTACCAATATGAACGAACCGATGAAAGATCCGGCAAAAGTTCCCATTCCGCCCACAACAGCGGAAGCCAACGGCAATATTGAATAGTCCAAGGCGAAAGAGGGCATGCCGACGAAGAGGTACACGTGAGTCATGTACGCGCCGCAAAACGCACCTACGCATCCGCTCACAAACAAGGCCTGGGCCTTGAACCAATAGATGTTGATTCCTCCGCTCATCACAGACCTGTCGTTGTCGCGGATGGCCTTGAGAACCAAACCGTAATCAGTGGTCATGAGCCTCCGGAATGCAAAAAGTGCAACGAGAACTGCCACTATGATGAGATATATCTCAATCCACTGATTAGGAAACGACTTCAGACCGGTAAGCCCTTCGGTTCCTCCGAATA
>JACRDE010000418.1 GCA_016212935.1 Desulfomonile tiedjei
CATAACCCATCTGGACGGAAGCGAACAAGAGGATTTCGAGGGAGCGTCCTCAGGCCCGAATAAGTAGAGACCGACGATACCGATTCGCCATAAATAGCACAGTTTATCGCCCCAGGAGATATGCCCCCTTCGCTGCGAACGGCTCGACCTGACTCCGCTCCGCAGACACACCGCCCGTAATAGGCAGATATTTTCGAAGTAATATTGTGCAGGGGCTAATCTGATGCCAGGAGAGTCGCTGACATGGATGCCGGTGAGAACCCTTTTTCCTGTGCTAGAATGTCTAAATAAACCAAGCCCCAGGCTGCCACGTCTCGAACTACCTCTGTGGCGAGATTTCTGAGATCCACGCTCACAAGGTATCTCATGCACTTGTAGCAAAGCTCCGCGCGCTCGTGAGGGCGTTCTTCGGAGAAATAGAGTTCCATCTTCTCGAAATCGTCAGTCTCGCAAAACGGGCATCTGGTCCGCATGAAAACCCATTCGTGGCTGCAGAAAGAACACTTCAACCATCTGCGTCCCTCCGTTCCCTCCAGGAAGCCCAGTTCCGGCCAGGAACCTCATATGGGGCAGAACCCCTTCTGCCAGCTCAGCGTCTCCAGCACCGGCTTTACTGATTCCGCCCGCTTGGCTGCGAAAGGCTTCACAAGTTGAAGCATGACGAACTTCAGAATGCCGGGATCCACCTTTAGTTTGGCGGCGAGGTCTTCAATTTCCTGGTCCGTGCCCAAAGGCATAATGGGCATGAGGCCTTGGGTTGCGGAGTCGCATTCGTGCAAAGCCTTTTCTATGGCCTCGAGTTGCCCGCTTATCGAGGGGAACCCTTTTCCCATCGCCGGAAGGAGCCATTCAGCCGATTTCTTGAGATAATCGCAGTCTACGGAGAAATCTTCCTTTCTGAGCAACGGCAGGCCATCCAGAAACTGCGCCGGGTCAACAGCAAGCTCGGTCACGTTCAACGGGGGAAGTGCTATTTTAAGTGCAGCCTGCTCCGCAACAAGGTCCTGGAACGCGTCGAAAATTTCCGACAATTGTGGCAAGTCTTTTCGCATACGGTCCACGGCGCGTCTGATTCGAATGGAAGCCTGCTCAGGAGGCTGGGATACGGTCATAGATTTTCTCCTTGGAAAGCTATTGAGTGCACGGACGAGAATTGTGTAAAATCAATCATCTCATCTTCCAACAAATTTTTCCAGACCCTAGAAATGATAAGCCGCCCCAAAGTTGCCTATAGGGGCGGCTTCAACTTCAAGCAAAAGATCTTTGGGGGAATCTCTTCTCTAAGGGACTCCCGAACTTACTACTTGCCTTCGGCGTACTTGAAATATTTTTTCGGATCGTCAGTGACGATGTAGATTACTCGCACATCGTCCGGGTTTATAGCTGCAGCCTTGGGATAGGACTTCTTGAGCTCATCCACCCTCTTCTTGGTTGCTTCGAGCATCTTGTCCCGATCTCCGAACACAAGAGCACCTGTCGGACACGACTTCACGCACGCGGGGACCTTTTCGTTTGTGATCCGGTCGAAGCACATCGTGCACTTTGCCAGTTCTTTGGTTTTCGGGTCCTGGCGAGGGACATTGTACGGGCAACCCTCCAGGGTGGCTTTGAAGTCCAGGGTCTTGGTTTTCGGAGTAAACAGCACTGCTCCAGTGTTGTCGTCCTGGACTATCTCTTCTTTTTCAACAGCGGCCATACATCCGGGAGACATGCAATGACGGCATTGCTCGCTGAAAAAATACCAGAAAGGTTTGCCGTCGCCGTTTTTCCCTTCGGAAAATCTGACCACCTTGTAAGTGCTGAATGAGAGATCCGGTGGATTCTCATGTGTGCCTGTATTCTTGGTTTCCGTGCCTGGCAACTGATTCCACTGTTTACAGGCTATCTGGCACCCCCTGCACGCTGTGCATTTGGAGGTGTCCATAATTATCGAATATCCGTCTGCCATGCTGCACCTCCTATGCCTTTGTCACATTGACCATGAACGCCTTGGATTCCGGGATCATGGTGTTGGGGTCTCCGACCGTGGGTGTCAGAAGATTCGCGCTGTCGCCACCGTCCTTGGGCGCCACCCATCCGAAGCACCAGGGCATACCCACCTGATGCACAGTGACGCCTCCCACCTGAAAGGGACGGAACCTTGTTGTCACCATGGCGACGCAGCCCACTTCGCCCCGAGGCGACGACACTTTCACCTTGTCGCCGTTCTTTATCCCCCGGAGTTCGGCCAGTTCTTCGCTCATTTCCACAAACATCTGGGGCTCGGCCTCTACAAGCCTAGGCTGCCACCTGGTCATGCAACCGGTCTGCCAGTGCTCCGTCACGCGATAAGTGGTGCCGACGAACGGGAACCTGGGGTCGCACGTCAGGTGCTTGTCCATCTCGCCTTTGAATATCTTGATCGTCGGATTGTTATACTGGCTCGACATCAAGTTATTGGGAATCGGGCATTCCAGAGGTTCGTAGTGTTCCGGAAACGGTCCGTCCGCGAGACCCGGACCGTAAAGTCGCCCGAATCCCTCGGCGGTCATTATGAACGGATATTTTCCGGCCTTCTCGTCACTGAGCGGTGGAGCCGGCCCATCCGGAATGTCCCCGACCCACTTGCCGTCTTTCCATTGAATAAGGGCCCGCTTTGGGTTCCAGGGTTGTCCGTTACGATCCACGGAAGCGCGGTTGTAAAGGATTAGCCTGTTGACAGGCCAGCACCAGGCCCACTTTGAATACAGGCCCAATCCGGTGGGATCGTCCTTGTCACGGCGAGCCATCATGTTGCCTTCATTCGTATAGCTCGCGCAGTAGACCCAGTTGCCGCAGGAAGTGCTCCCATCCGCTTGAAGCATGGGGAATGCGGGGACGAGGTCGCCCTTCTTGAATTGTTTGCCTCCCACTTCCATATCTTTCAAGAAGTACCCGTTGATCTGCTTTGCGACCCTGTGAGGATCGAAATGGCCTTTTTCGTCTGTGTAATCCCATTTGAGCTTGAGTATAGGATCCGGGAATTTCCCGCCCTTCTTGTAAAGCTCTCGCAGCTTATTCATGAGTTCCACAGCGATGTCGCCGTCAGGCTTTGCTTGGCCGGGAGGATCCGATGCTTTGTAGCGCCATTGTGCCAACCGACCGCTATTGGTGATGCTGCCTTCTTTCTCTACAGAAGATGCGCACGGGAGCATGAAGACCTCGGTCTTGATCTTCTTGGGATCCACGCCGGGCGCTTTCCAGAACGAGCCCGTCTCGTTGTCAAAGATATTGACGTTAACGAGCCAGTCCAGTTTCGCCAGACCCTGTCTCACCTTGTTGGAGTTTGCGCCGCTGCAGGCAGGATTCTGACCCCAGGCGAAGAAGCCTTTGATCTTCCCGTTGTACATCTCGTCAAAGAGGTTCAACCATGAGCAATTCTGGCCTGCATCCAGCTTCGGTAGCCATCCAAATCCAAATTCGTTTTCCGGAGTACCCGCGTCGCCCCAGAAGGCTTTTAGAAGGCTGACGGAATACTTGGGGTAATTGGACCACCAGTTCACCGAACGAGGATCTGAAGTCTTGGGGACCGGGGCATGGTAATCCTTGAGAGTCTGCTGGGCTGCCATGGGGGCCCTGAGGTATCCCGGGAGCAGATGGAACAGAATGGCCTGATCCGTGGAGCCTTGAACGTTGGACTCGCCCCGAAGAGCGTTCACGCCTCCACCGGCGATTCCGATATTCCCCAACAGAAGCTGAATCATCGACATGGTGCGTATGTTTTGAACTCCAACAGTGTGTTGGGTCCATCCCATCGCGTACATGATGGTCCCTGCCTTGTCCTTGGTTCCTGTCTCGGAGTACATTTCGTACACCTTGAGCAGATCCGGCACCGGGGTTCCGGTGATCTCCGAAACTTTTTCGGGGGTATAACGGGAATAGTGTTTTTTCATCAACTGGAAGACGCATTTGGGATTCTGGAGGGTTTCATCCCTTTCGATCATTCCCTTATCGTCTTTCTTAAAGGCCCATGTGGCCTTGTCGTATGCCCTCTTTTCCTTGTCGTAACCAGAGAATAACCCGTCACTGAAATCGAATTTTTCGTCCACGACAAACGAGGCGTTCGTGTAATCGACGACGTATTCCTTGAAAAACTTGTTGTTGTCCGCGATATATTTGATCATTCCGCCCAGGAACGCGATATCCGTTCCTGACCTCAAGGGTGCGTAGAAATCCGCTTTTGCTGAAGTCTGGGTAAACCTCGGGTCCACGGAGATCAGTTTTCCTCCGTTGTCCTTGGCCTTTTGCACCCACTTCATTGAAATTGGATGGTTGGCGGCAGCGTTGCTGCCCATTACGAGTATGCAATCACTGTTTCTGAGGTCTACCCAGTGATTTGTCATTGCGCCGCGACCGAACGACTCTGCCAGAGCCGCAACAGTGGCGCTGTGTCATATTCGGGCCTGATGTTCGATATAGACGAGCCCCAGCGACCTCATCATAGCCTGAAGAGGCCACAATTCCTCATTGTCCAGAGCTGCGCTTCCAATGTGCGCGATGGCTTCCAACCTGTTTACGGTTTCGCCCTTAGCATTTTTTTCAATGAAACTCGCGTCTCTAACTGCTTTGACTTTCTTTGCGATCTCATTGATAGCCCAGTCCCAAGATTTTTCCTGCCACTTGTCGCTTCCGGGGGCTCTGTAAAGCACTTTTTTCAAGCGATTGGCATTGTTGTCAGTGGTCTGAAAGAGCGATGCTCCCTTTGCGCACAGGGCGCCCTCGTTTGTGGGATGGTCCGGGTCACCTTCTATGTTAATAATTTTCTTGGCTTTCGTGTCCGTGCTGCAAATGAGGCCACAACCCACCGCACAGTATGAACAAATTGTCGTGGATTGCTTGGCTGTCTTCATTTTGTCAATCTTGAGCTCTGCGGCATAGGCCTTCGCAGGTCCCATGTTCAAACCCAAGGACGACATGGCCAGCCCGGCCCCTAGAGCACCCGAGATCGCAAGGAATTCTCGGCGTGTCACGCTCATAATGTCCTCTCCTTTCTCTCGATTTTGAAAAGGTCCACTTGGTTAAGCAAAACAATAGAATGGTGACGGTCTATTTTTCCTCCCAAACGGCAATGTTCCGGTATGAAGACGCTCAGATGAAGGATCCCGTGTGCTTCAGGATTCTTGCAAACGAGTACACTTAGCCTTGGGAGCGAGAAAGGCTGGAAACAAAAATATTCCGGCACGCAATCTAGTACTCAATCAGGAAAGCGCGATTCCGTCAACACCATTTTATGCACTAGGGTTTATAATATATTATTATAATTTAATATACCCTCTGTGGCCGGGCTTGTCGCGACATGTCAAATTAGACATAAACGAGACAACTTCCCTATCAAATTAGTCTAGAACTAATTACCGATCATTCATACCATTCACAGCTTAACCTATAATCGTACTTCTAGCCTTTTGTTCGGGCTCAAACAGTATCAACTCTTACCGGGACTGACACCGGCGTCTCATTCCGCGCCCTTCACGACTACAAGGAGCATCTTGAAGGGTTTTCGGGCTTCCAAGGAATGAGGGACATTGGCTGGCATCACTACGACTTCGCCAGACCCTACAGTCACGTCCTTGCCGCCGATGGTTATCAGCGCTTCACCGTCTAGAATCTGCACGAATGCGTCACCCGCTGCAGTATGCGTACTGAGTCCCTCACCTTGGCCGAATGCAAACAACGTAAGGCTCATAATTTTGTTTTGTACGAAGGTGCGGCTGACCACCCTACCCTCCTGATAATCCACCAAATCAGCCAGCACCATGGGCTGGGCGACTGCAATGTTCTTCAAAAATAATGGTTCGTTCACGGTTATCTCCTTTTATCTTGATATTATCCCAGAATATCATCACCGTGAAGTCCGATTGCAACCCAAAACCATGCGGTGAATCGGTCAGATGAATTTCTATCAACAAGAGAAGTCATGCAATCTGAAATGATCGGCGTCTGATACCAGCCCCGGCTTGATCTGCAGCCTTGATGTGTTATACCATTTCGTTTTCAAATATGTAAAATCGGGAAGGCACTTCTTGTAAGAAGTTCCTCCCCGAACCCCACCTCAAGAACTTTTAGCACTCGCCGGAACCCCCATTTCCTGAAAGGAAATTTGGGGTTCCGGCAAATGATAGAAGTTTCTGGAAGGGGGTTTGGGGGGAAACTCTTTACTAAAGA
>JACRDE010000036.1 GCA_016212935.1 Desulfomonile tiedjei
CCCACGTTGGTATTCGAACTTGTCCACTGCCTTCATTAGGCCGATATTGCCTTCCTGGATCAAGTCAAGGAACTGCAGACCGCGGTTGGTATATTTCTTGGCTATGCTCACCACGAGCCTCAAGTTTGCCTGAACCAATTCGCTCTTTGCCCTTCGGGCTAGGTACTCGCCCTCTTCACAGGAAGTCAGGGCGATTTTCAGATTCTCTTCATCCATGCCGGCTTCGGCGCGCAGCTTCTGTATCTTCTTGAAACCGTTGTCGTACTTCTTTTCAAGGTCGAGAATTTTCTGTGGAGAAAGATTCGTGAATTTCTTTAACGGCTTTCTCTCTTCGACAAGTTCCTGCAGGAATTTTAGATGTTCATACAGTCTGTCAGGAGCGACTTTGAGGTCGTACGCGACAGAGCGAAGCTCATCTTGGGCAGTCTCCAGTTTTTTCACGAGGAATTTGAGTTTCCCCGCGATATGATCAATCATGTTGCTGTTAAGGTTCACGTTTTTGAGACAAGTTACAATCTGGTCTCTGCAGGCCTTCATTTCCTCGTCGAGAGTGCGCTTGGCCTGTTCTTCGGCTTCTACCTTGTGTTTGGCTTCCAGTAGGTGATACTTCGCATCGAATTCCTTCATTTCCTCAATGAGCTTGAGGACACGTTCCACATGAGTGGAATCGTCGCCGTCCGGCATCTCTTCTTCTTCGAAGCCTCTTATTACTTCCTTGAGCCTTATGGTGCCCTTTTGCAGCTTGTCGCCCAGGGTCAAGACTTCCTTGATCGTGACCGGACACCCTATAATCACGCTGAAGACCTGCTGTTCCCCTTGTTCGATCCTCTTCGCTATTTCCACTTCGCCTTCTCGCGTGAGCAGAGAAACGCATCCCATTTCGTGGAGATACATCTTGACCGGGTCGTTGCCCCTTACGACCGATTCGGGGTCTGCGGCAAGATCCTCTTCCTCCTCTTCTTCGGCCTTGTCTTCCTCGAGTTTTCTTGTTTTTTTCTCAAGGACGGGTATTTTTTTCTCGGACGCCACGAACTCCACGTTAAAATCGGTCATCATCTTGACGAGGAGTTCATCGATCTGTGCAGGACCCACCACTGAAGAGGGCATGTGTTCATTTATCTCGTCGTAAGTCACGTATTTCTTGGTTTTCGCGAGATCGAAAAGCTCTTTGAATTCCGTCTTAGTCTTTGAATCGCCCATTAAAGGACTTCTCCTTTACAGTTGTTTCAAATCCACTGAACGCATTCCGAATTGCCGTAATATTCTTCCGAATGACGCCAGTGGAACTATCAATTGCAGAAATGTTCCCGAACGAGCAACGAACACACCTAAATAATAAATGGAACAGTTTAGCGAAATGTAAAGCGCGGGACACCCTAACGCTATTTGTGAAGACGCCGAGCGATGGCCCAGAATTCCTGAGCAAGAAGGTTGTATTCCTCTTCTCCTGCCGGGCATTTCTTCATCCTCTCTTTAATCTCATCCTTGCGCCTCTCCAGCTTCCGCAACCTGATGCTGTCGACAGAATGATCGATCGCCAGGTCGCCATCCACTTCCGGTCTCAGATCATCCTCTTCCGGCCTAGGTTTCAGCCAGCCAGCGATAATGGACGCCAAATTGTGGTCTTCCAGCGATCTGGAGAAGGCCACCGGATCAAACTGGCCCTCCTGCTGCCTGAACGACACCATCCTTTCCGCAAGATCGCTCAAGACGGAATCCTCCAAATCTTTGAGCACTCCAGACTCAAGGACCCTTTCTATGAATCCATCCCTAAGCAACATGCCTCTAACCACATTGCGTTCATCAGCCGGAAAATCAAAAAGATTCTTCTTGTGGTCGGTAGCGACAACTCTTTCCGGTCTACGAATATTCGGGCCGCTGCGTAAAATTCTGCGTAACCGATCCTCCCGCACCTTGATTCTCGAAGAGAACCTCTCAATAAGATAATCCGCCTCCTTTGAGTCGGCAATCTCTCGCAGCACGGGCAGGCATTCCTCAAGGGCCAAATTCCTGCCTTGAATGGCGTTGACGTCGTACCTGGATTCAACGCTGTCCAGAAAGAAGTCGATCGCTGAGCCGGCTCCGTCGAGCTCCTTGCGAAACGCCTCGACGCCGATTCGATTGACAGCCTCGTCGGGGTCTTTGTCCTCAGTCAAGATCAAGCAACGGGGCTCAATGCCTTCGGACAGGAACAGCGGAATCGCCCGCTTGACTGCACGTAGCCCTGCTTCGTCTCCGTCAAATACGGCGATCACATCACTTGTGAACCGCTTCAGCAGCTTCACCTGCTCCGTGCCTAGAGCGGTCCCCAAGGGCGCCACAGTATTCTCCAAGCCCCTGATACGCAGAGAGATTTGGTCGAAATACCCTTCAACCAGGACTACAAATCCCTCAGTACGGATGGCTTCACGCGCAGTATCCAAGCCGAACAACACATTCTTCTTCCTGAACACTGCGGAATCAGGCGAATTGAGGTACTTGGGCTCACCGGGGCCCAAAATCCTTCCCCCGAATCCAATAAGCTTTCCGGTCATATCTCTTATGGGGATCATGACCCTGGACCGGAAATAGTCATAAAAGCCCCCACCGGCTCGAGATCTCAACAAACCGGCGGAAACAGCGTCCTTGGAGTCCACTCCCGCGGACCTGAGCCTTCCCTGAACGCCATCCCAGGAATCCGGCGCAAATCCCAACTCAAGAAGTGTAATCGATTGGTCAGGAACGCCTCTCCCAATCAAATACTCTTTTGCGGAAGAACCATCGTGAAGGCTGTCCTTGAAGTACTCTTGAGCCACCGAAAGGGCTTTTTCAAGATTCGACTTCTCGTCGACCGTCCTGCGGTCCTGCTCGAAATGGAAAGGCACCCCATAACGCCCGGCCAGGAGGCGAACCGCTTCCACAAACGAAGTGTTCTCGACTCTCATTATGAAGTTGAACACGCTGCCGCCTACAGAGCATCCGAAACAGTGAAATATTCCTTTCTGAGGAGACACGTAAAAGGAAGGGTCCTTGTCGCCGTGAAAGGGGCAAATTCCTCTGTAATCCTTTCCTGCTTTCTTCAGATTGACATAGTCCGAAATCACCTGAACTATGTCCGCAGCAGCGGCCACTTCAGCGATCTTTGATTCCGGAATACGCATGCGTTTTACACTAACTTTCTAGGAAGACTTTTAAATGAGCCAAAAGTTTCATTAGCTCGTGAAAAAAA
>JACRDE010000425.1 GCA_016212935.1 Desulfomonile tiedjei
AAAGGCCTGAGATCGGCCTTTGCCAAAGGAGTCGACCTGCTGGGCGCTGTGAGATCCGCTGGACTGAAGCCGAGGATGGTTCGCAACGCTGCGTGCCAGGGGGTGGTCATAGATAAGAGTCCTGACGTAAACATGCTTCCGATCCTGAAATGCTGGCCCAAGGACGCAGGCCGCTTTATCACTCTCATGCAAGTTGTTACCCGTGATCCTGTCACAGGATCGCGAAACGTGGGCATGTACAGGCTGCAGGTTCTCGGTCCGGACAGGCTCGCCATGCACTGGCAGGAACACAAGGGCGGAGCCGAGCACGAGCGTAAGGCCAACGAGACAGGAATTCGAGAACTCCCAGCAGCTGTGGTCTTGGGTGGAGATCCCGCAAGCATGTGGGCTGCATCAGCCCCTATGCCGCCGGACGTGGACGAGTACCTTCTTGCGGGCTGGCTAAGAGGCAAACCAGTGGAATTCGTCAATTGCGTGACTCAGCCCCTGGAGGTGCCGGCCAACGCTGAGATCGTTATCGAGGGATATGTTGATCTAGGAGATTATGCCCAGGAGGGGCCTTTCGGCGACCATACAGGATATTACACCCCTCAGGAGTCCTTCCCGGTGTTCCGGGTTACTGCGATTACCCATCGCGTTAATCCGACCTATCCCACTACCATTGTTGGAATACCTCCGATGGAAGACGTTTGCATGGGGAAAGCCACGGAAAGGTTGTTCCTGCCGCTGGTCAGGGTTTTCCTGCCGGAGGTGCTCGATTACCACATGCCTGCTGCTGGGGTATTCCACAACCTCGTTCTGGTGAAGATAAAGAAGAGCTACCCTGGCCACGCGCGGAAGGTCATGTTCGCGATATGGGGCATGGGGTTGCTGATGCTGTCGAAGGCTATCGTTGTGTTGGACGATTGGGTGGATGTGCACAATTTGTACGAAGTCGCTTGGCAAACCCTTGGAAACGTGGACTGGGAACGGGACGTGATCGTACTACACGGAGCCGTCGACCAACTGGATCACTCTGCTCCCAGGCGATCTTATGGCGCCAAAATAGGAATAGATGCCACGGCGAAAACACGTGAGGACGGCTGCTCGCGACCCTGGCCTGAAGTTGTACGCATGAGCGCTGAGATCAAAGCGAAAGTGGATGAAAAATGGAAAGATCTTGGGTTATGAGGTCACTCTCCCAGGTTCGAGTTTTCCTGGAGATGATAAAGTTTGAGCATACCGTATTCGCATTGCCGTTTGCCTATACCGGGATGTTTTTGGCGGCCGGAGGTCTGCCCGACTGCAAGGCTTTTCTGTGGGTGACTGTGGCTCTGGCCGCAGCCCGCACGCTTGCTATGGCCGTGAACCGACTCGCGGACAACAAGTATGACGCAAGGAACCCGCGTACAGCTGGGCGCGCTCTTCCTCAAGGACTCCTGGATTCCAGGACCGTCATCATTGCCGCCGCTGTTGCTTTGGCTCTACTGGAGCTTGCCGCGTGGAGCCTGAACCATTTTGTATTCTACATGTCCTTTCCTGCGCTCCTGTTCTTGCTCGGATACCACTACACGAAACGTTTTACTTGGACCTCACACTGGGTCCTGGGATTTACCGATGGAATCGCGGCCGCTGGTGGCTGGGCTGCAATAGCAGGAACGCTAAGCATTCCTGCTTACCTGTTGTGGTTCGCAGTTACGTGCTGGATTGCAGGGTTCGATATCATCTATTCCTGTCAGGATATGGATGTGGATCGTAGAGAAGGGCTATATTCCGTGCCTGCGAAGTTCGGGACGACGGTAGCTCTTTGGACGGCCAGGCTAAACCATGTTCTTGCGGTCGCCGCATTGCTTGCTCTCGGGTTGACGATGGAACTCGCCTGGCCGTATTGGATCGGCGTAGCCGGGGCCTCTGTGCTTCTCGCTCACGAAAATACGCTGGTGAGGGCCGACGATTTGTCCAAGCTGGACTATGCGTTTTTCAACGTAAACGCGTACGTAAGCCTGTGTCTGTTTGCAGGGACTATATGCGCGGTTTCCCTTTGAAAATTTGTGCAGGGACTTTCTGTCAGGACAATTGCTCTACTGATTGTGTCTTACTCTGGCAGAAAATCGCTGCACTCTTGACATAACGCATCTTGCGGTGAATCGGGCTAGTCGAGATTGGCTATGCACTTCAGTCCGCGTTTCTGGAGATTCCAATACACGCATCTTTCCGGCCAAGTGTTGCAGATTTCCATGTCCTGCCCTGACACTCTGGAAACAACAATTGGATTCCTCGGATACTTTCTTAGAATCTCCAAGGCCTCTTCCTTGTTCGCATACTTCGCCTTTCCCGCTGCGACCATGCCATCTGCCAACTCATTCAGAAAAACCGATTCCGTAAACGGCGAGTCGTTGTATAGCGCCCTGCAGACTCTCTCTCCTATCGCACACTTTTCTGACTCTACAATCAGTCGTGCTATAGTCTCAGGGCCGCCTCGCCTTGGGTCGAGTTTACGTGTTTCTTCGAGGATCCTATTCCCGATCTTGGAGTCCTTAAGAGAACCCTTGACAGATTCAAGGATATCAAAAGTCTGCTTGATGCTATTGAGGACCTTTCCGGTCGTGTAGTCTTCCACATCGGCCATGACGTTCTCCTTTCGATTTTTGAGAAACCCTGCTACGCGCGCTGGCTACGGAGCCCTCGCACTCTCCCATCAAAATCAGAGCAATCAATCTCGCTGCTCTTTGAGATGACCCCAAACAATTGCATGATGTCTTCTGGGTGCTGGGCTGGTTTGCTTTTGGCAAAGCTGAAGTACTTGAACCAAGTCCAGATAACGGATTTCAAATCTTCATGTTTTGTACCCGACATTATCCCTTCCATTAGAATGGAGTTATCGGTGAAAGTCAGAAGGCTCGTTCTAACCGAGACCACTTCTCTGAATGTCACCGGAAAAAGATAGGCGATCTGGTGCTTGGTGATGAGCCAATTTTCTTTGCAGGTCTTCTGCCTCTCGTAGATATCTAGGCCATAATACTTCCCCAGGTGGTCTTCTCTGGCGTTAATGAAGTATTCGATATATCGAGAGTTATAAAGATGCCCGAAAGGGTCGCAGTCCTGAAAACGAATGACTACTTCGCTGCACGGGTCTTTGACGGTTGTCTTGCCTTTCACGATGTCACCTCATATGGCTGTTTGTGCCCAACTCTTCGAGTTCTTTGCTCTTTCCATATGCTTAGGATTACGATCGTCCTAATGGACAGTCTAAACCCTAGCATTCCAACGGAAAAGCCTGGGTCCGAAGACTTGCCTCAGATAAGATCACAAATGGCACGGGAGAAAATCGCCCAATCGGGGGATGGCGTGAAGTTTTTTCTGCTCAAATTATTCCAAGACGGGTAGCCAAGACCGAAGCTTGGGTTCGATCGGTGACCCCAACCTTGTCCAATATGTGGGTAACGTGCGTCTTTACTGTGTGCGGGCTTATAGCAAGGTTTAGGGAAATCTCATTATTAGACAATCCTTCAGCCACTAAGCGAAGAATCTGTATTTCTCGTTTGGTTAGACTGAATGTCCGTTTTCGGTTTTCAGACCCGGAACCATATGAATGCTTCCTCTCAGTGCTCTCTTTCAGAGTGGTTTCCAATTTCTCCACATACTGTGTGTGCTTCTCACTCGCTAGCTTTCGATCAGTTACATCAAGCCCCATCTTTATGGCATAAGCAGTCTTCCCGCTCTGATCAAAGATAGGATAGACCCTTACCTCAAAGCACTTCTGTGAACCGTCCGGCAAGAGAATCCACCTTTCGATCGTGTGCGATCTATGCGAATCGAAGACCCGCCGAACGGGGCAGTCTGAACACGGAGACGTTCTGTGTAGGTGAATCTCATAGCAGTACTTGCCGTTGATTCCGGTCAAATCGTGGGTGCCACACCTTGTGCCTGTAGTATTAGCCCAACGAATTCTGAATTCCCGGTCAATCAGATGAATGTAGGCCTTTATTCCGTGAAGAATGCGTAGATAGAAATCCATTTGAGAATTTTCGCAAGTAGCAGTGTGCAGTTCTTTGCAGCTCATTCTCTCACCTCCCTGCCGGAAAAAGCCTAAGATTCCAGCAAACTCGACTTGTTCCAACGTGCCTTGGATGTCAGAATTGGGCGCAACAGTCAGCCAGATTGTCCAGCGAACTCAGTCAGCCTTGCCCCCAGTAGCGAAGAGAACATATGGTTGAGCAGCGATCCCGCCGCACCAGTGGGCACACTGTCTATGGGGGTAGTCTATCATTTAGTTGCCAGAGTGAAAATATCGATGATTCTCACTGGCAGCCGTTGCACGCATCGTTACCGGAAGTCTCTGGCCACCTTCTGACAGCCGAAAACCATCCGCTTCAGATGGGGCTATCCGATCGTTCCCATTGTGCCTTGATCTGAGACAAGATCGATGTACGACAGATAAACGCAAAATCGCCGAGTGAATCAATCACGCGGCGACTTCTTGATGAGAGGGAGCATTTAGCCGACAAGAATTTGTTACCAGATCAACCTGTCTCACAATGCGATTATCAGCAGGAAATTCTCCTTTCAAACCGTTCCCAGAGTAAGACCGCCACTTCATTGCCAATGTCGGCCCAGTCATTGTTGGCGTGGCTCAAATAATTGGATAGATCTGAAGTCCATCTTGATTTGTCGCCGTCCATAAAATTGCGCAGGAAATTGCCGTAAAGCCCTTCGTACATGTAAGGGGTGATCCGTTCAATTTCTCTGACGATTTCTTCTGCTCTGTTAGATTTAGCCATATCACAACCCTCCGTGTGAAAGGCGAAGCCACTCATTTCCTCCAGTCTTTGTATTTTTAGATGTCACCACCCCGTACATGGTTTCAAAAAAAAAGACTTCGGGAGAACAAATTCCTACCCCTATAGAGCCCCACGAGCCTTCTAAGCCGTCATTCCGTTGATTTTTCTATAATTGCATCTTCGAAATCACCGTGGTATGCTATAGCGCCCCGAAGCGTCGGGCACAATATGAGAAAATAAGACCATATGCTGTTTGTTCATTGGAGGTAATTCCACTGATACGCATGATGCGGGATCCGCTGCGCAATTGGGAATGCCGTAGATTGCGCGGTGGAACCCGGAGTTGAAAGGACATTGCTGTGATCCCCAGATATACACGCGATGAAATGGGCAGGATTTGGCAACCTAGAAACCGGTACCAGAAATGGCTTGATATAGAGATCGCAGTTTGCGAAGCGTGGACTGAACGCGGCTTGATTCCTCCCGAGAGCATGGACCGAATCAAGACGTGCGCAAACTTCGATCCTGACCGCATTGACGAGATTGAAAAAATCACCCGTCACGATGTAATAGCGTTTACGACATGCGTCGCGGAGTACGTGGGCGAGGATTCCCGTTTCATTCACAGAGGACTCACTTCGTACGATGTGGTCGATACCGCGTTTTCTCTACTTCTCAAAGAAGCTGGACTACTTATCAGAAAAGGCTTGCTGGAACTGCTTGAGGCGCTAAAGGCTCGAGCAATGGAACATCGGCACACGCCTGAGGTGGGACGGTCCCACGGGATTCACGCTGAGCCAGTCACTTTCGGCCTCAAGCTGGCGCTTTTCTACGCCGAAATGTCACGACATCTGGAGAGATGGAATCACGCGCTAAAAAGCATTTCAGTCGGCAAGATTTCCGGAGCGGTAGGGACGTTTGCACATCTAGACCCTCAAATGGAAGAATCCATACTCATGAGACTCGGCTTGGATCCTGCGCCAGTCTCCAATCAGGTCATACAAAGAGATCGCCACGCCGAATACTTCACCTGTCTTGCCCTTATGGCCTCAAGTATGGAGAAAATATCCGTTGAAATCAGGCACCTACAGCGAACGGAAGTTGCGGAAGTCGAGGAGTTTTTCCACAAGGGACAGAAAGGCTCCTCTGCGATGCCCCACAAGCGCAATCCGGTTCTCACAGAGAACTTGAGCGGACTAGCGAGAGTAATTCGTGGCCATGCCCTTGCTGCAATGGAAAATATCCCCTTGTGGCATGAACGGGACATATCCCACTCGTCAGTGGAGAGAATAATTGCCCCTGACGCGACAATACTAGCGGATTTTATGCTCAGCAGGCTCACCTCCGTGATTCGGAACATGGTTGTTTACGAGCGGAAGATGCTCGAAAACCTTAACCAGAGCCGGGGGCTCATCTTCTCGGAGGCGGTCCTGATCCGACTGGTGGACAAGGGGCTCACCAGAGAAAGCGCGTACGCAATCGTTCAACGCAACGCGATGAAGGCTTGGGAGGAGGGGACCCAATTCAAGGATGTTCTGATGCAAGACTCCGAACTTCTAGAGCATCTGACTCCTTCAGAGTTAGATGCTGCGTTTGATATGGGGCATGCCTTGAGGTGGGTCGATGCGATATTTATGAGGATTTTTAGCGAATAATTTGCGATGGTTGTGGCAAAAACATAAAGTAAAATATCTTGACTTTTGGGGCAACTAGTTATAAAGAAAGGCTTATGTTGGCCATAAAACCCAAAAAGCTTGGTGTGCCGGGTTCCGACATGCGCGCAAAGAAATTGCTCACCCTCATGGTTCTGGTGATCACGTTGTGGTCTGCAGGAACTTGTTTCGGCGATCCACTGTATCCTGTGGCCTTGATGAATTGGATGGTGGAAGGCACTTTTCACGCTTTGATCGTGGACAAGTCGCAGCAACGGCTGACTGTTTGGCGGATCAAAGACGGCGAACCGTCCATGGTTGAGTCCTACCGCTGTTCCACCGGTGAAAGCGACGGCGACAAGTGGGTTCGCGGAGACATGAGGACGCCTGAAGGAGTCTATTTCTTCTGTTCTATGATTGACGGTCGCTCGCTGCCGACGAAGTACGGATTCTGGGCATTCACAACTGATTATCCAAATTTTGTTGACCGCCGAAGAGGTAAAAACGGCGATGGCATTTGGCTCCACGGCCGCGACAAGCCGCTCGCTGAAAAACCCGATTCCAATGGTTGCATTGCACTGGAGAATCAGGATCTGGTAAAAGTTTCCCGCTTCATCAGGCTGCAGAGCACGCCTATGATAGTCGTAGAGAAGATGATCATGGCTCCCAGATCGACGATTATCGAGCGCGAGAGACACCTCAGAGAGTTCATTGACACCTGGAGGAAAGCGTGGGAATCCAGAGACCTCGACGCGTACATGTCCCACTATTCGCCCAACTTCCAGAGCGCGTGGCTTGATTACAGAGGATGGAAGGAAAAGAAGCGCAAACTCACCGGTAGGTATTCCAGAATCAAGGTCAAACTTGGAAACGTCTACCTGTATAGACAGGACGGCATTGTCACATCCATCTTCTCGCAATCATACAGCTCAGACGGTTTTCACAGCACGGGTATCAAGGTTCTGTACTTAGTGCCTAACGGTCAAAAATACAGCATCTACGCGGAGGACTACCACCAGGCAGTAGATGATCCCTTCCCGGTTGCCCCTTTGCTAGTGAAGGCCGGCGTCGATCCGGGAGCAGTGGCCTCGGACAAATCCGATTTTCGTATCAGACTGGTATCCACTGATGAACCCGAGCAAACGCAGCAAGGCGAAACGGAAAACCCGAAACCCTCTGCGCCGTCACGTGGGGTGATGCTTGACCGGATTGCGCAGGGTTCAGCAAAAGAGCCCGTGACTCCGGCCATTCAATCCAACGAGAAAGTATCCGAAGAGTGCCGAGCGGATCGATTGCTGGTCGCCCGGCTGGAGCCGACCGAGACATCGACATCGACCGATTTCCCTAAACACATTTCCGAGCGGCAGCCCTTTGTTCATGCAGGACGCAGGGAAGCTTTCGTACAACTCCAGAAAGACGGAAACATAGGGAATGGGCTTACTGCCGCTGTCAAGGGTCCGTCCTCCAATCCGGTTGCGGAGACCAGAGAAGAAAACTGGCCAGAGATGCAGGCATCTGCGGATAGCGCAGCCCGTAACCACACAGAGATAGACAAGAAGCGCGTCAACGAATTCTTGGCCAAATGGAAATCAGCCTGGGAGCAAAAGAAACTTGACAGCTTCATGAAAATGTATCATCCCGACTTTGAGCAGGGAGCTATGAAGTATTCGGCTCTGCTCAAGTCGAAGAAGAGCTTTTTTCGAAAGTACACCGCCATCCGTGTGGAGCTGGATCGGGTGGAAATCAGGAAGGAAAAAGGACGACAGATCGTAAGATTCGTCCAGTCCTTCCAGGGAGACAACTACCGTGACAAAGGCTGGAAAAGCATGGTCCTGGATGACGACAAAGATAAGGGGCTCCGGATCGTCTCAGAAGGATGGACCTCCATATCGGGACCTTCCTCCGATACCGGTTCCAAAAGTCCGCAGTAAGGCCAGATACACAGTCGTGTTGATAAACGAGGCGGGAAAATCCCATCAGGTGGAACTGACGCCTTTCGGGCTTCGCCTTGGCGTGACCGTGTCTTTGGGATTGGTTGTGTTATTTGCCGCTGCATTCATTTGGCTGGGTGGTACCGTCTCCGGAGGCCGAGCCAATTCACAGGAAGATGCCCTTGCAGAAAAGGTGAGGTCCCTGCAGGCTGAACTTCAGAAGAAGGAGCTCGCACTAGCTTTTCAGGAAAAACGGCTTAAGGAAGCTCAGGAAAGCCCGACCCTTGCTGCAGCCCTTCCCAGAACCGGTACGGACGAGGGACCAGCCAAAGCTTCGGCTTCCGGCAGCGCCACGACTGGCAGTCGTGAAAGAAGTCCTCTTACCGGCATTCAGGAATCGTTTAGACCTCAGGCCGTCGGGCCGGCGAAAAATCTGGGCGGGGATGACGACCTTGAAGAACGCGAGGCTCCATCTGAACTAGGGTCCGCACTCGGAAAGAGCGCAAGTGGTTCTGCAAGCGAACCCTCGGCCCTTTCTCCTGCAGAAGTTGGAGCAGGCCTGCAAGGCTCAGTGAGTTTCAATGCGCAGGAAGTTGCTGCAACGGCAGTGGGCCCCAGCAACGGCACACTGAGTTTCCGTCTGATTAAGGATCACCCTGACATCAGGTTTTCAGGATATCTATTTGTTTTCGTGGAGATGGCCGACCCGCGAGGTGAAAACAAGATCTATGCATATCCCAAGCGGGCGCGGTTGGGAGAGGAAGACCTTCCCGTAGATTTTCGGGAAGGAGAAAGCATTTCGTTCAAGCACAATTCGCGTGTAGAGCTCCCTTACGAAGACATAAGGTCCGGAGCATCCCTTGGAAGAGTATCCATATTGCTTTACGGGGAAAATGGAAAGATAGTCTTCCAAAGGGGATTTGAACGCAACGAATTGAAATCCGTCACTCACAAGAGCAATGCTCCCAGGCCCGCAGCATCGGATGCCAATCGGCATAGA
>JACRDE010000426.1 GCA_016212935.1 Desulfomonile tiedjei
CCCCATATGCGCTAACTTGTGGATGTTCGGCTCTTTATCCGCCATTCCGGCGAAGGCCGGAATCCAGTCTTTTAAAACGGATTCTGGACCCCGGCCTTCGCCGGGGTGACGGTGTTGTACTTGGCTAAGTAGCTGAAATAACGTGAGCCCATTCTTTAAGTTAGCGCCTATGCCCCCAAACCCCCTTCCAGAAACTTCTATCATTTGCCGGAACCCCAGATTTCCTTGCAGGAAATGGGGGTTCCGGCGAGTGCTAGAAATTCTTGAGGTGGGGTTCGGGGAGGAACTTCTTACAAGAAGTGCCTCCCCGATTTTACATATTTGAAAGCGAAATTGTATCAGTCACTCCGACAATTCAGCTCCGAACAAAACATATGAACTGGTTTACCATAGCGTTGGCTTGCGCATTCCTGACCGCATGCTGTGACTCCATATCGAAGCGGATCATGCAGGAAAACGATGAATGGATCACTGGGACGGTGATACTTGCCATTTCTCTGCTCGTTCTCTCACCTGTTTTTTTCTCCTTGGACCGCAAGCCCTTTACGACCGACCTCGCGATACTGCTTGCCGTAGCGCTCCCATTGGAGGTCTTCGCGTATTACTTGTTCCTGTCTTCAATAAGGATGGCGGCCCTTTCGTTGACTGTGCCGTTACTGGCGTTTACTCCCGTACTGACGGTTGTCAGTTCATGGGCGATTCTCGGGGAAGGGATAAGCTGGACCGGCGGCCTGGGAATCTCTTTGGTCACAATGGGAGCATACGTGCTCAATGGTGACCTGGCAAATCGTAACCTTCTCGCTCCGATAACGGCCATATTCTCCCATCCTGGCTCCAGAAGGATGTTTCTCGTAGCAGTCATTTGGTCGGTTACTTCTACACTGGGCAAGAAAGGCGTCATCCTTTACGATGCCATCCCGTTCGGAGTGGTTCTCGTTTTTGGAGATCTCGTCATCTTTTCACTGGTGGCGCTTCTTCGGGTCCGCATGGGATGGACCGAATGCCATGCGAGAAAGAATATGCCCGGCCTTTTTGTGCTGGCCGGAATTCTGATGGCCGGGGCCGAGGTGACTCATTTCGTTGCAGTCAGTCTGGCGCCCGTAGCGTACATGATCTCCGTGAAAAGATTGAGCCTGGTGTTTGGAGTCATAATGGGATGGCTCTTCTTCCGGGAAAGGAATATAGGTTATCGACTCATGGGTGCGTCGATAATGGTGTGTGGCGTGTTTTTCATTTATTATTGAAGATTATCGGTGATTTGATTGCCATTCCTTTCGAAAAAATGGATAATCGTTAAACCAGGAGCCATGTGTAGGCTCCACTTCTCAAGTCTCAGTAATAACTGATTTAGTCTTTTCTTATACTTCGGGGTATTGTGCTGTCCATGGAAAGCCGACCGAGCTATGTGTCTGTGACGATCTCCTCCGAGGCCTCTGGCTCTCTATCGGAGAAAATTCTTGGCGTTCTGGCCAGGATGCTTAACCGAACCCCGGATAGCGTCAGATCTTCGTTGGAAATCGGTACCATCAAGATAAAGAAGCTTCAGCTCAAGGGAGACCTGGAAAAAGTACTGGCGGTTCTAAGGAAGAACGGTCTCATCGTGAAAATAGACCGTGCCGACGAAGAAGTCACGGAACGTAGCCTCCTTAGGATTCCCGGACGGGCCCCCACCGCATTCAGCCTGACCCATGCCAGGGCGGAGGCTCAAACAGACTGGAAAAAAGGGGAAGTTATAGAAGGCCTTTACGAGGTGCGGGGATCGGCTTCCGGGGGTATGGGAACGGTATATTTCGTCTTTCATCGATTGTGGAAGATGATGCTCGCTATAAAGACTCCACAGAGAGCCGCAGTAAAGAACGAAATACGTCTGCTGAGATTTTTGCGAGAAGCTGAACTATGGGTCGGCTTGGGACTTCACCCCAATATAGCCACCTGCTATTACGCTCGCGTAATCGCAGGGCTTCCGAGACTATTCATAGAATACGTAGACGGTGGAACTCTCGACGAATGGGCAGACAGGAATCTATTGAGAGATCTTCGGACACTCACCGACCTGATGCTGCAATTCTGCCACGGAATGATTTACGCGGAAGAAAGCGGCATGATTCACAGGGACATAAAACCAGCGAACTGCCTGATAACAAAGGACAGAATCATAAAAATAACCGATTTCGGTCTGGTTAAGCGAGTGGACGATCCCACATCCGCTCAACGGAACGAAGATTCGGATTCTGAGACTACTTCAACTGGAAGATACACGGATACCAACGTCACGCTGTTCGAAAACGGAATAATGGGATCCCCAAGGTACATGGCTCCGGAGCGCTTCAGAGAAAAAGGCAAGGAAGACATCCGCTCAGATATTTATTCTTTTGGAATTATGCTTTACGAATTGGCTGTGGAGTCTATCCCTTTCAAGCTTCCGACGGTTTTTTCTCTGCAGGAGCTCGTGCGAGGCCATCTCAAGGCCCCTCTTGTGGATCCGCTCTCAATCCGTCCAGAACTTCCCCGCTCGCTGGTGGAAATCATGGTGACCTGCCTGAAAAAGAAACCCGAGAACCGATACAATTCTTTCGTCGAGGTTTGCCAGGCACTAGAAGCTGTAAATCGGGAAATGAGGCCAGGTCGGGATCCCAGGAACAGGCCGAATCTCGTAGGCTTGAAGACAGATTCCCTCAACAATCAGGCCGTTTCTCTGCTCGATCTTGGCCGGCATCAGGACGCGCGAAAATTGCTGGAAGATGCCCATTCCGCAGATACCGACCACTTGGAGGCGGTGTACAACCTCCACGTTCTTAGATGGCAAAGTGGGGAGACTTCCGATCTGGAAGTCATGAACCGCATGGAATCTCTGAGAATTGAATTGAGGGAAACCCCTGATTATGCCCATCTCCTGGGGCTGATTTCTCTACAAAGAGGTGATCCTGCACGGGCAGTGGCTTTGCTTAAGAAGGCATCCCAGGAGGGCTCTCTGTACGAGGACAGATGGACGGCGTATGGGGGAGACCCGAAGACTTTCGTCAATTCCCTAAGCCTGAATCCTATCGGTGAATTAGCGTCTTTTGCCGGTCACATAAAACATGTCCGTGCGGTGGCGCTTTCGTCTGACATGAAGAGAGCCTATTCTGTGGGCGAAGATCGCTCTATCCGAATCTGGGACAGGGACAGCGGCAGATGCCTCAAGAATTTTCGCACTTTTACTTTCAGCCCGGTGGGAGGCGCTTTTTCACCGGATGACAGATTGGCTGCAACCGTGTACGGAGCCGCCTTCAAGACTCTGGACTTGTGGGATCTTCAAGACGGCAAATTGCTCAGAAAATATGCAGGGATGAGCGTCTTCGGGGCAAAATTCTCTGCGGATTCAAAATACCTGGCCGCCTTTGGACCGGAAGGTCAAGTCCGAGTGCTGGATGCCTCTTCTGATTCAATCATCTTTGAATCCCGATCGATAGAGGCGGCGGTTTCTTGTATCGGATTCCTAGGGAACAGAGAAGCCATCGTTGTCGGATGCGAGGACGGCACCCTGGTGGTCGTGGACTTTCGATCGGGCAAAATCGTTTTTCGGATTCAGGGCCACGAAGGACCGGTAACCGCAGTAGACTCCACATCTGATGGGAGCGTGATTCTCACCGGTGGTGCGGACGAGACACTAAAGCTGTGGAACGCATCATCCAGCGAGGAAATCAGGAGGCTGTCCGGTCACAGAAAAAAAATCACCGGTGCGGTGCTGATGGCAGACGACAGGTTCATAGCGTCCACATCAGCTGATGGAACGATCAAGATTTGGGACGGATCGAACGGCAGATGCTTCAGGACGATGAATGTGGCTGGCGACGACTTCACTTGCTGCGCGCTTTCCGCTAACGGAAAACGGCTCCTGACTGGTTCATCCCGCGGATCAGTGAGGTTGTGGTCCATAGACGCCGGCTGGTTCGCCCAGGACTTCCTGGAACCCGCGTTGTGTCGTCCAAGAACTTTTAGAGAAGTGGCCGGATTGCATGCGCTGTTTAATATTACAGTGGAAGAGTTCAATCGTTCCTGGAAAAAAGGACACGAAGCCCAGGCTCTCGAAGCTTTCGATCGCATAAGGACTATTCCGGGATTCTGCTGGTCAAAAGAGGCGATACTCATTCGAAACGTCTTAAACCCCGTGGTTACTAGAGGTCGATTGAAATCGACCTCCTTCATCAGATCGTTTCATGGACATGAGGACACTGTGGTTAGCCTCAAGGCGAGCCCCGACAGTCTGATGCTCCTAAGCGGCAGCCTCGACGGATTTGCTGCAATCTGGGACGTTGTGACCGGTCGCCGCATCAAAAAATTCGCTGTAGGGAGTCCGTTAAAGGAGGTCTTCTTCCTGCCCAGAATGCAGGGACTCGTGACTCTCAGCAAAGATCGCGTGCTGCGCATCTGGGGCCTGGACGGAAGCGTGCGTCTCGAAATCGGAGAAGTGGAACCGCCTGCAACTATGGCTTCAACTGGGCAGGCAATGATCGTTATGTCGTCCGATAAAACTCCTATGGTGGCGGACCTTGCAACCGGTCTGAAGAGGCCTAGAGGGGTCGCGATTCCTGGCACAGGATTTGTCTGCTTTTCCGAAAACCTGGCAACAATCTACAGCCTGCGTGACGAAACGAGGATACAACGGTGGTCGCTGGCTACGGGCCGCAATGAAGGGGCTTTCCGCGACCTTGGGGTGAAGATCACCTCTTTGATGCCCACTTCATCTGACGACAGGGTAATTGCGGGAATGGAATCAGGGGAGGTAATGGTCTACGTGGTAGGGTCTGGGGTCAATGTCACCACACTCAGGGGACATACCGCTGCCGTGCGCGCCCTGACTTCGACAGCTGATGGAGCGCTGTGGATTACTGCTTCGGATGATTGTTCCTTGCGGCTTTGGGATATAAGAGCCGAAAGATGCCAAGCGGTTCTGGAAGGGCATTCGTCACCGGTGAAGACCGTATGTCTTTTCCCAAATATGTCGCTAGTGGCAAGCGGCAGCTCTGAAGGTAACTCGAGGCTTTGGGGCCTGGAATGGAGCATGTCTCTGGAAGAATCCTCTTGAAAATAAGTCTGTTATAACGGACTCTTGAGTGACACCAGTGAATCGTCAAAGAAGTGGCACATCTGAGCTCTTTTTCAGGCTGATATCCTAAGTGCTCTATTTCTCAAGTTCGGTGACGTATTCCTGCCTGGCTCCAACGTCCCTCGAAAGATACCTGATACTATTTCGCTTTCAAATATGTAAAATCGGGGAGGCACTTCTTGTAGGAAGTTCCTCCCCGAACCCCACCTCAAGAAATTTTAACACTCGCCGGAACCCCCATTTGCTGAACGGGAATCCTGTCCGGCCGATGGATTGGCATTGGCCTCTCGGATTGCTCCTTCCAGACTGAAAGATGCCCAGAAATACCGCTCTGGATGCGTTTCTTGACGAAAAACCTTGACTAGTGCCTCGCAGTTTCTTATGCTCTGGCCTTACCGCACTCCGGATTTATGATTGTCTTTTGTTTTTGCGTGAATGGAGGGTTGAAGGATACCCCGTCCCGGGAGTACTTTTCCGGTGGGCGGCCTTCCGGGATGGGGCATACATCAAGGTCTTATACGAATTTGCAATCAAAGAAGCAAAATCGGAGAACCCCTTCTTGTGAGAAGTGTTTCCCCAGATCTTACTGTTTTGAAAGCGCATTGGTATTAGCTGCCATTTTTGTCTGACTTCCACGTACTCGAAGCTCTTTCATGCCTTTTCGCTGAAAATCCCGTCTTCAACACAGGTGCGCTATGATAATCACAAGGACCCCGCTCAGAGTAAGCTTCTGCGGAGGAGGCACTGACCTCCCCTCTTACTATCTGCAGCAGCAAGGAGCAGTCGTTAGCACAACTATCAATAAATACGTGTACATAACCATCAACAGGCTCTCCCCCTATTTTCCGAACAGAATACTGATTAAGTATTCGCAGACCGAACTGGTGGACTCCGTGGACGAGATCCATCATCCGATTATTCGTGAAGCCATGAAGCTCGCCGGAGTGGTGGACAGCGTTGAGATAACCTCCATGGCCGACATACCTGCAGGCACCGGGCTGGGGTCTTCCAGCTCTTACGCTGTGGGCCTGCTGCACGCGCTGCACACTTACAGGGGAGAATACGTGTCCGCTGCTCGGTTGGCAGAGGAGGCCTGTGAAATAGAAATAGGGCGACTGAAGGATCCCATCGGAAAGCAGGACCAATACATAGCGGCTTACGGCGGCATCTGCCATATTCGCTTCAATCCCGACGAATCGGTGTTCGTAGACCCGGTGGTCTGTACGCATCCCACCAAGATGGCCCTCGAAG
>JACRDE010000419.1 GCA_016212935.1 Desulfomonile tiedjei
ATGAGACAAAGACCACCCAGTATCGACAATGATTTCAATAACAACTGGCTGTGGGGACTTGTGCGACCAGAACAACTCTCCAGGTTTCTCGGAATGAGCGTGAAGACTCTCCACAAACTTGTACGTGAGGGCAAGCTCCCTTGCGCACAAATAACCTCCCGGGAGAGAAGGTTCACTCCAGAACAGGTCCAGGAGTATATCCGCTCCCAGAGCACAAAAGTGTGCGTTGACAAGAAAGACCCCAGGCCCGTATCATCGCCTCTCAAGAAAGGGGCATGATATCGCATGGGGATTTTGGGACGGATCTCGCAAAAGAGATACGTTCATTATGTCGGTAGAAAAGAGAAAAACAGGTTTCTTCCTCCTGATCCGGCCTTTTGGAGGCAAATTGATCGGGGTGAAAACAGCAGCTCGGACGAAGTCTCGGGCAAAGGAAATCGAGATGGCTATCCTTATGGCTTGCCGGTCAGCTGATTACCGAGGGCTTGATTATGAATGCCGCGAAGCCTGCGTCCGGATGTTCCGCAATCAGGGTTGGGAGATTCCGGGAGATCTTCGACCGGAGGAACTTGTGCGAGATGAGCTGACCCTTTGGCGGGCTACAGAGATCTTCCTCAGCCGTTTTTCCCTAATAATTTCCGTCTATTCTGGTTCCGTTTTGTCTAGCACAATTACGATCTATCCGGATTGTTCGCGGAAAATAGTAACTGAACAGTAACTCAGAATAGTGACATTGATATCCAACTTGACAGCTTGCCGTCTTTTATTTTGTCCTTGATTAGTGCTATTCTTGTCCACTTCGAGAAACTTGATTCTAACATTAACGTCAATGCCTGGTTTTTGTTCCAATGGTTGACAAACGTGCGGCTCGTTACAAGTGGTTGATCTTCGCCCTGTTGTCCATGGCGTACCTCGTAGTCATTTTCCATCGACTCGCTCCGGCAGTGGTCGCCGTGGACATGATGCAGGATCTCAACGCGGGACCTGCTCTGATGGGACTGCTCGCATCGGCATACTTCTACCCATATGCGCTCATGCAGTTTCCAGTGGGGCTACTTGCCGACTCGTGGGGACCGAGACGCACAATCACTGCGTTCTTCGTCGTAGCCAGCGCTGGATCACTACTTTTGGGTATGGGTTCGACCATAACAGAAGCCATGATTGGCCGATTGCTGGTGGGAATGGGCGTTGCGCCGGTCATGGTTCACACCATGAAGATCTTCACTCGCTGGTTCCGCCTGCAGGACTTCACGTTCGCAATGGGCATTTTCATGGCTGTAGGCGGAGTGGGAGCATTGTCGGCGTCCGCACCTTTCGCTTATCTGAGTAACGCATTGAGCTGGCGGTGGTGTTTTGTGGCAATTGGGCTGTTTGGTCTCGTGGTCACCGCCGGAATATGGATGTTTGTGAGAAATCGGCCGGAGGAAATGGGATTCGAACCTCCGGAAGTAATGGTGTCTGCTGGGCACACTATCGGATCAAACATCTCGCTTTGGCGAGGAATCAAAACGGTCATCAAATCCTGGCGTTTCTGGCCGCTTGCCATCTGGTTTTTCTTCAGCTCCGGAGTCTCATTCACTTTCGCAGGCCTCTGGGGTGGTCCGTACCTGATGCACGTGTATGGGCTCACCAAGCCGGAAGCAGGGCAAGTTCTGGCCATGATAGCGGTGGGAATGGTTCTGGGGAGTCCCTTTCTCAGTTATGCTTCTGGTCATCTCGTCACTTCACGTAAAGCCATGCTGACGTGGTCCTCGTGGATCGCGTTGATACTATATTCTATATTGGCCTTTCTCCCTGGAGGGCTCTCTATCCCATTTCTTTATCTGATCTGCTTTCTTCTTGGCATTTTCGGAACCGCCATAGTAATTATCGCATTCACATTGGCCAAGGAGCTCTTTCCCTTGGCCATAGCAGGCACTGCAACCGGCTTAATGAATCTGTTTCCGTTCGTCGGGGGGGCATCAATGCAGATAGTGAGCGGAATCGTCTTGCAATCCTACGAAGGAGTGCAGGCCAACTATTCCGCTGATGCCTATGGTCAAGGTTTTCTATTGTTCGTTGGAGCCAATGCAATAGCCCTTTTGGCGACTCTGCTAATTAAAGAGACATCAAGTCCGATGCAAAGAACCGCGCCGGGAGGCTTTCACCGTACGGGGACGGAATGATTTAAGTCCTGCCCCATCCTTAGAGTCCTTTAGAATCCGATATGAGACTATGATTTGGATAGCAAATGGATAGCAAGTTCATGAGGTGACTTCCCTCTATGTTCCTTTTGCTCTCTTCGATTCTGCCACATTCCACTACTGATCGAAAACAACCAATATTCACTATTTCCCCCTTTTCTCCCACATTCCGCTTGCTTCGCGTATACCTTCTATTATAGAAGACATTTGTTCGTTAATAGCGAAAATGGCTGTAATTGAGCCCCTTCCACTTTCCCAAATTGATAGAGGCCAGAAATTGAGATGATAGTAGATAAGGCTGAAATATCCCAAACAGGCACACCATCACCATCCGTATTCGACCAATTCTATGGAATCGAGTTGACCGACGACCTCACCCGTGGTCATTCCGTCGAGACGGTCACCAAACGCCACGCGTTACCACCAATCCTTGTTCAAGCTATCAAGCTGCGCGACATGACCGACCAGGACAAGCTCAGAGAGCTCGGCATTAACCATGAAAGTTGAGGCGCTGAGGCCAAGAACACTTTCGATCTCCCAGCCTCCCTACTTATTCTCAGCTTCCTTAGTAAGGGCTTTCAATTGACCAGGGGGTATATTCTGAACAGGACCTAGCGTCGGTGTCGTCTCCTCGCTGTCCATTGCTTTCTTGAAGCTCCGGATTCCTTTACCCATCCCTTCCATGATTTCCGGAATCCTTTTTCCTCCAAAAATAATTACAGCGATCAGCAATATGACAATTAGCTCCTGAGGACCTAACATGGTAATTTTCTCCTTTTAGTAAGGGCTTTGATTACCAAAAGCTTTTTGTGCACAATCGATCATCCGTTTTTTTGGCGCAGACACACGATTATACAGCTTTTCTTAATCTGCTTCCAGAGAAGGACTAATTCCTGAAAAAAGCGCCGATGGCTTACCCCCCGAAATGATGCGAAGAGCCGAGCAGGCTGATACCAGCACTTGTTCACTACGGAGACATGGCAGCAGACGTCTGCAACCCTCGCCTATTCATCTATTGGTGCTTGCGCTCATTCGATATCACTCCGCTTTGCTTGCCGAGCAAAAAGCGCCTCTAAAGCTTCCATGTGTTCGGGACTATGATGGCAGAGGGCCTGGAAAGAACACGATAGTTCCAATGTCTCTTCTAAGCTTCTCCCCTGGGAAAGATAGAACAAACGCTTGGCCAGACGGAGAATACGTGTGGGATGCTGAGAAATCTCAGCTGCAATCTCCATTGTGCGTGGCAACAATTGTTCCGGCCCAGTTACTTCGCTCACCAGCCCAATGCGTAGGGCTTCGGTAGCGTCAATCACGCGACATGTAAAAGCCAGCTCCAAGGCCTTCGAGAACCCAACCACCCGCGGGAGCAAGAAAGCCCCACCATCGCCTGGAATCAATCCTACAGATACAAAGGTTTCACCAAAACTAGCTCTATCACTGGCTATACGGATGTCGCACATGCACGTGAGATCACATCCTGCCCCCATTGCTGGACCGTTCACAGCGGCAATGGCCGGCACGTCGAGGCGCTGAAAAGCCAGTGTCACTCGCTGGATTCCTTTGCGATAGTTTTGGCGCACATCATTAGGGTCTCCCGAAAACATCCCCTCTTTCTTGTACATATCCTTCACGTTCCCCCCGGCCGAGAAAGCAGATCCAGCACCAGTGACCACGAGAACACTCACGGATTCCAAATCTTGGACCATTTGGCATACATCCACTATTTCATCGATCATCTCCTGGTGAGTGAAAGCGTTCCGAATGTCCGGCCGATTCAAGGTAAGGGTCGCAATTGCGCCTTTCTGCTCGAAAATGACCTCCCTGTATTTCGTGGTTCCAGCACCCGTAGATCTGCCCGCACGCCTTTCCGATCGGGTAACCCTCTCGCCCTTGTTCAGCTCATTCTTTGCCATATTTCCTCCAGCTTCATTCTTCTGGCTCTGGGTATAACGGAGACTCATTTGATTGCACTTTGCCGATGGCCTCTATCTTTGAAGATATCCATTTACGGAGCGGTGATCAAAAGGTTCCTGGAGCCGTTGAACTGATTACGGTCTTGCCCACTATTAAGTCAAGCCTTTCATCATTGAACACGATACAAAGGTCCCATCCTTACTTTTTTTCGTTACTTAGCGAGAGCGAAAGAAACACCGGCTCATTGGGAAAACAAGCCACAAGCCCGAGACCGCCAACGTTATTCTTCATGGAATATGAAAAGCCATACCCTCAACCAATACCACCACACAAAAACGCCAAAAATTTTCTCACAAATTTCCCAGCCCTTTCAGCCCCAGCCTTCCACCTCCTGAGCCAAAAAATCCGGTTCCAATAGGGGGAGGGGTAGGATAGCATTCATTTGGAGAACGTCACCACCCTGCTGAACAGCCACAAACATCCACGATGGTCACTTGGCTCCTCCCCGTCCCCCCCCCTATTCCATAGAGAAAAAAGCTTGGCCACCTTCTTGCGCAATCACCATTTTGCTCTTGTAATCGCACGTCTCACAAGCGAACGTAATAACCACCCCGTCTCCCCGCTTACTCGGATTGCCCTCCATACCCCTCGTGATACTGGTTCCTCCACCCGACACTCTCGTCATTGAACCCAAATCACCGCCCTCTTTATCTCGGCAATACACCTCGACTCCTTGGTAACGCAAATACTCGTCACCGCAATTAGGACATACCAAAGGGGCGTTTTTGAAAAAGGATCCTGTCTGCTTAGTCATTGGGCACCTCATAAAAATGGACTTTCTGACTACCCATCAAGCCGTCAATCTGATTTTACAGGAGACGGCAGAATGGAACTATAGATAGTTCCGTAGCAGAATTGCCAAAACTTGTTAAGTGGCTGACAAACGGGTCTTTCTGAGCTGGAACCCGTCACTTGTCCTCATTGTGGAGGAACCGGAAAGACTAGAAGACCGATCGATGCCGAGAGAGCTGCTTAAATAGATGGAAATATCCTCGTAACACGCTTTTCTGAACACAAAATCGTCCGTTTTTGTGTTCACCTTCCGTTTTGTGAAAGGGATATACAATGAAAGCGCTGGGTTATATCAGAATATCAAAAGATGAAGAGGGAAGCGTAAGCCTGGATTATCAACGAGCCGAAACCGTGAAATACTGCAAAAGAGAGGGCTTGAAGCTTATCGGAATAGAGACGGGCCGAGGAATTTCTGGTAAATCAATTAAGGCGCGTCCAGCCGTTCAACGAGTATTACAGGCAGTAGAAACACAGGCCATTGACGCTGTGGTCGTTTATAAGTCCGACCGCATGAGCAGAGACGGAATCGAGAGCCTGCAGATTGAAAAGCTGTTCCTTCGCCGTGGAGTCAAGTATCTGAGCGTAACAGAGGGTGATTTGACAGGAGATAATCTCGATAGCGAGCTCCTGAGCTATCTCAGAGCTGGCCTGAATGCGAGAGAAAGGAGGTTGATCGCGCTCCGGACACGTCAGGCTCTGCAAAGAAAACGTGAGAAAGCGGAACCCATCGGGGGAAGACCTGCATATGGATGGAAGGTGGAAAACGGAGAGGTTGTCCCAGAACCAAAAGAGCGAGAAGTGATTGACCGAATGAAAACCTTACAGGTGAAAGGATATTCCACTCGTGACATAGTCCGGGCCCTCGAGCAAGACGGATTCCATACTCGTACGGGAACACCCTTCAGTCAAACCCAGATTGTGAGGATACTCAAAGCAGCATGAGCAAGAAGAATGAAGACGAGCACATAAAGGCTCTCCGCGACGATCCAGACTTCCGGGCACTCGTGGAGGCCTTACGCGACCAGACACCAGAGCAGCTCGAGGCTTTCCACGATGAATTTGATGGCGAAGATGGTCCGAAACATGAAAAAGAGCTGGACGAGAATGACTAGTCGGGATAAGAGGGAAGAAAGCCACCATGAAAGGAACTTGATACATGACCCCGGTTGAAAACGATTCGTCAGCCCTTTTCCTCGAATTCCCAGACACGATGGCCATACCAGAAATTGACGCGGCAATCTGCGCTGCTCTTGGCGTCCGTTTTTTCTTCTTGACCTCTGCCGAAAAGCTCGTGCCGAGAAACTACCATCCCCGGACACCTTCAGTTGACCCGCAATCCAGCCTTGTCAGAGAACGCTGCTGTCAAGTGGAAGACCATCCCGATTGCGAGAATTGTGAACAATGGCATAGGTGCGCTGAACTCCAGGTAGCAATCAGTGTGCTTTAGTTTAGGCTCGATTCAGACTCGCTCGGTCCCCACTCTCGCATCCCTCCCTCAGTAGTGGCCGATTATCGGACACACCAAAATCAGGCGTGCCACAATTCGCCTCGATATGAAGTCGCGCTCATTCGGACGTTCTGTCTGTTGCCGCGCAGCCAGGGCAGACCAGGAGCGCTGCCGGTCCCCTCGAGTCCCCCAGGGAGGACGGGGAAGGAAACAGAAACGGGTCGACGCCCCTAGCCAAACGTGAAGGGGTGAGGCTGTCTCGAGTCTACGAAGTTCGACCTATTGGGACGAGCAATAATTATCAAAACATACCACTATGTAGGTCGCAAATCCATTTTGAGGGAGGCGTAGTCTTTGCGCCGATAAAAGAGAATGAGTGGAATTTGCAGTAACTTACACCATGCCTCCCAGTAATAAGCAGATATGGTGCGTCCAGGGGTGATAAAATCTCGAGGTTTAGTAACCCTACAACAGCCACGGGCGCAGTCCCGCGAGACGCCCCTACATCAGGGCATTCTGGGACAGAAGGCAGTATTGCGAGCAACCGACTGGGGGCGCGGCACCGACCGATTCGCGCCTGTGCAGCGCGGTAGTTTGTTGCGTCTGGTTTCACCGCCGGTCAATACCGGCGGTCAGGGCGACTGCCAGCCGCCTACGATGAGGAAGAATTCCCCGTACGAAACTGAGGCGTTACTTCCGGATGAAATACAGCCTTGACAGACCGAACCTGACGGTCTTAGATAGAAACCATGATTATGGATATTGCTCTGTAATAGAAGTCACGGGCCACTCAGCGGCAGCCCCGCGCACATGGCTCCCCACCTTTGCTATGTGCAACGGTAGTGGTGTGTCTTCTAACCTCCTCAAACCATCTAGGAAATGAAACTATCGGACGGCCGCGATACAGGTCGTTCAATTGCGAAGACTGTCCAGAAAACAGAGGAGATACAGGCAATGGACCCAAAAGAACAGATGCAATTCTTTCACGAGATGTTCGATTCATCTTTGCCCCGCCTCGGCCCTGGAGACCACGCATCCACAAGAAAAGCGATGGATATATGGCTTTCTGCAATGCCTCGCCGCGAGGGTGGTCCGAATCCCACAAAGCTGAGGATTCTGGATTTGGGGTGCGGAAACGGCACGCAGACCATTCAGTTGGCCAATCATTTGGACGGAACAATACTGGCTGTGGATAATCACCAGCCCTATTTGGACGAGTTGAAGCGCCGAGCTGAAGCCGCAGGTGTTTCGGAGAAGATCCGGACGTATCTCAGAGACATGTGCGATCTGGGGTTGGAGGATGGTTCCTTTGATCTGATCTGGTCAGAAGGAGCCATCTTTGTCATGGGGTTTCGCAAAGGACTTGAGACCTGTCATGGCCTGCTGGCCGCAGGCGGTGGTTTGGCGCTCTCCGAGCTTGTATGGTTGCGACCCGACCCGCCGGCAGAGTGCCGACAGTATTTTGCCGATGTATATCCTGTCATAGTGGATAACGACACCAACCTCGCGACCATAAGAGACTGTGGATTTGAGGTTCTAGGCCATTTCTCTCCGCCGGAGTCGGCCTGGCTGGAGTGCTGCTATGCCCCAATGGAAGATCGACTTCAGTCCTTGGAAAAGATGTATGCGCTAGACCCGGAACGGATGAAAATGATTGAGTCCATCCACATGGAGATCGAGAACTACCGCAAGTATTCCAGCTACTATGGGTATATGTTTTACATAATGCAGCGTCGCTGATTCCTGGATTTTCAAGTTCCGGAATACGACGTTGCCGGGACAAACAGGCCCCGAGGGGATCGCCCCTTTGGGGCCTGGATACACCAATCCGGTGACGGTCAAACGTCTCCATCCGACTGAGAATCGCTTTGAACTGCTCGCTGGCGAAGGACGTTACCGCGCGTACGAAAAGCTCATGAAAGAGGCGAAGAATCCCAAGTGGACGGCACACTGGGCCAGTATTCCCGCGGTGATTTTGCTCCAGATGAACGAAGGCGAATTCAAAGAGTGGGGGGTGAGACTCAGTGAGAATAAGATAAGGAGCTTCAACTGGACAGCTGAGTGCGTATGTTTCGCAAAAATGAGGATTGACGGCAAGGGTCTCAAAGAGATAGGGTAACCGTCGCCTTTACGACTATGCCGAAGTAATGCCCTGTATTACCTTCCTCTCTTCGGGCGATCTCAAACCTGCGGACTTGCCCGCGTACACTTCTGACCGTCGCATCGCGATAATCCAGGCGCAGCAAGATGCTATCTCCCAGGCCGCTATTGCGAAAGAGAAGGAGGGGGTGCAGATGTGGGGCGCCTAGTTAGGGTGGTCAGCTCGAGGGCGTCAGGATTCAGTATGGCCGGCAGGGTGGCGGATCCGATCTGCAGGATCTGAGAAATGAAGGGGCCGAGCGAGTGTTGATCGGACTGATCCGGTATCCCTTTTTCGTAAGCCCCTTAAAACATTTTTTGACTGGAGATTTGGGGGAGGTTAATTCTGGCAAAATTTGTGAGCACCCCTGGACAACATCAAGGACCGTGATACCGCGGCTGTTAAGCTCTGCACTTTATTTTTCAAGTTCGTGCTGATTGTCCGGGAACTCGGCGAAATAGAGATCAAGGAGTTTTTGGAGAAGCGAAGGACTTATCTTTGGCGTAGACACATGTTGTTTTGGGTCATTTTGGGTTGTTCGCGGGGAACACGTAGCAAGGTAGACTCCTTAGTACGTTGCAGCCAAGAAATTCCTGTTGTCTTACAAGTTAGTAACCAAAAGTTCCGAAAAAGGGAGGCTTGGACTGAATCTCAGGAGCCGACTTAAAGTGGTGCCGTCGAGTGTTGTGGGTTGACGAGAGACCGTACGGAGAAGTATCCTGGGCGCAATAGTAACCGTGACTCAGCTAGAATCCCGTCAGAGTCCCTATCGCGAAGGTTCATGACGGGGTAAGTTTCTGGATTATTGGGGTCGAAAGGACACAGAGCTTTCGTCCTTTTACGAGATGATAGTCGACAGGGGTCATTCATGGAAGACGAGGACAGGCAGCGAGAGGAACCGGCAGGCGAATTGGCGGAGCTTCGTCGCAGAGTTGCCGAGCTGGAGGCGGAACTCACCGCAACCAAGCAGCTTCAGGATGCTGAACATGAATCCGAAGCGCTTTCTAAAGCCATGATACAGGCCTTTGACGGGTTCGTCTACGTGTGCTCCCCAAATTACGAAATTGAGTTTATGAATGAACGATTTATCGGGCGGACCGGCCATAATGCAATAGGGGAGAAATGCTATGAAGCTCTGCATGGTCTCAAAGATGTCTGCCCATGGTGTGTTAATGAGAAAGTGCAGAAGGGCGAGACGGTGAGATGGGAGGTCCAAAGCCCCAAAGATAACCGTTGGTATTACGTCGTAAATACGCCTATCCACAGTCAAAAGGACACAATTTCTAAGGTGGCAATGATCCAAGACATCACGGATCGAAAAAATGCCGAAGAGTTGCTGAAAAAGGCAAAAGATGAACTCGAGTTGAGGGTCCGGGAACGAACAAGTGAACTCGAATCCAGCGTGCGACGACTAGAAAAGGAAATCTCGGTTCGTGAGGAAGCAGAAGCGGCGCTCCGGGAGAGTGAGCAACGGTTCAGAGCCATTTTTGAGAACAATCATGTCGTGATGCTTATTATCGATCCTGAAGATGGCAGGATTGAGGATGGCAGTCCGGGGGCTCTCGCGTTCTATGGTTATAGCCGAGAACAGTTGAAGCAGAAAAGGATTTCTGAAATTAACACACTATCGCCTGAAGAGGTATTTGAAAAATTGCAGGCTGCGAAGTCTCAGCAGCGTAGATTTTTCGATTTTAGGCATCGTCTTTCCAGCGGTGAGATTCGAGATGTTGAGGTATGTACAGGTCCCATCGTAATTGGCGGAAAGACGTTCCTATTCTCCGTGATCAATGATGTCACCGAACGCAAAGAAGCTGAGGAGTCTTTAGCCCGGGCCAATCAGGAATGGGAGCGAACTTTCAACGCCTTTTCCGATCTCGTCATGGTTATTGACAGACACCACAAAATAGTCAGGGCAAATAAGTCCCTGACCGATGCCTTTGGGGTTAAGGAATCGGACATAATAGGTAGGCCCTGCTACGATCTGATTCACAAGACCCAGGAACCTCTCCCCACTTGTCCCCACTCATCGCTCCTAACGAACGGTGAAGCGCATTTGGCAGAAGTTTTTGATGCTTGTCTCGGCGGCACATTTGAAGTCCGGGTAGCGCCGGTCATGGACCAAAATGGGCAGCTCATAGGCTCAGTTCATATTATCCGCGATATTACGGCACGCAAAAAGATGGAAGAAGCTCTTGGGCAAAGCGAGTCCACATTGAAAAGCGTACTTCAGACTGCTCCGGTAGGTATTGGTCTCATAAGCAACCGGATATTCAAATGGTCGAATGAGTTTCTGTCGCTGATAACCGGGTATTCTCAAGAGGAGCTTCTTGGGCAGAGTACCAAAATCTTATACGAAAATGGCGAAGAGTTTGAGCGCATAGGCGCAATAAAGTACGCCTTGGCTGGGGCAACCGGCACTGGAAGCGTGGAGACCCGATGGAAAAAGAAAGACGGCACTCTTATCAATATTGTTGAAAGTTTGACCGCCATTGACCCTCAGAATCCATCTGCAGGATTCGTTTTCACCGCATTGGACGTTACTGAACGAAAGCAGGCTGAGCAGGCATTGCGCGAGAGTGAGCAACGTTTGACCCATGTGTTGAGTGTCAGTCCGGCCATCATATACAGCCTCAATCCTGACGGTTTTGCACCCACATGGGTGAGCGCAAATATTGAAATCCTTTTGGGATATACACTTGAAGAAGCTCTGCAATCTGACTGGTGGTCTGATCACCTATATCAGGAGGACAGGGAGCGCGCTTTTATCAATTCAGCCAGAAAGCGCACTGAGGATCAGCTGATCAGTGAATACCGTTTCTATCGGAAAAACGGCGATCTAATGTGGGTGCGTGACGAACTTCGTCTCCTGCGTGATGAACTGGGCAATCCAGTGGAGATAGTTGGGGTTTGGACAGATATCACTAACAGGAAACAGGCCGAGGAAGCTGTACAACGGAGCGAGGAGCGGTATCGCTCCCTGTTTGAGGATGCGCCCCTAATGTACGTCATCACGCGGAACGAGCAAGGAGTGCCCTTTATCAGCGATTGCAACGAATTGTTCTTGCGCTCCGTAGGTTACTCGCGCGAGCAGGTCGTGGGACACCCCCTGGAGGAATTCTATTCTTCAGAGTCGCGAGCGGAACTGCTCGAACATGGCGGATACGCGCGGGCCCTGGCGGGAGATTTTTTCATTGGCGAGCGAGAAATACTGACGCGCGATGGTCGACTCATCCCGACTCTCTTATACACCGCGACTGAAGTGGCTCCTTCCGGACAGGTCATCGGTACACGCGCTATGTTTGTGGATATCGCCGAACGCAAGAAAATGGAAGACGCTCTTCGACAAAGTGAAGAAAGATTAGAGCTTGCGCTCAAAGCAGCGGATCTCGGGTTGTGGGACTGGAATCTTCGGACAGGCCACCCTATCTGGGACAAACGAGCAATTGAGATGCTCGGCTATTCACCTGATGATATTCAACACACTCTCGGCGGATTCAAAAGATTAATTCATCATGAAGATTGGTCTACGTTTTCAGAAGCTCTTAACGGCCACCTTGAAGGACGACTTCCTTCTTTCCAGGTCGAATGTCGTTTTCTGTGCAAATCCGGCGATTGGAGATGGATTCTGAATCAGGGCAAAATCGTGGAATACGATGAGCAAGGTGGACCATCGCGGATGACAGGGACGACTCGTGATGTTACCGAACGTAGAGTTGCGGAGCAGGAAAAGGAAGCGTTGCGAGCTCAGCTCTTGCAATCACAGAAGATGGAAGCGATAGGCACTCTCGCTGGAGGTATTGCTCATGATTTTAACAATCTACTGACAGTTGTGCTCGGATTTTCTGAATTGCTTCTAGTTGGCAAAGACGAACGAGACCCGTCTTATGCAGACCTTCAGAGGATAAATCAGGCTGGTAAAAACGGAGCCGACTTGGTTCAAAGGATACTCGCATTCAGTAGAAAGGCGGACATTAACGCGCGCACTCTGAATCTGAACCACGAGATTGAGCAACTCAAAAAGCTGCTGACTCGGACCATCCCGAAAATGATTGAGATCGAATTGAATTCTTCACCTGAATTGTCTATGGTCCGAGCTGATCCCATCCAAATCGAGCAGGTTCTTATGAATCTTGCCGTGAACGCGAAAGATGCAATGCCCGATGGGGGCAGACTGGTTATTCAAACAGAGAATGTAATTTTGGATGAGGAATACTGCAGGTCACATTTTGATGCACAGCCTGGTAATTATGTACTGCTTTCCGTCTCGGATACCGGTCACGGTATGGACAAAGAGACTGTCGAACGTATATTTGAGCCTTTTTATACTACCAAAGAGACTGGCAAGGGAACTGGGTTGGGCCTTGCCATGGTGTACGGTATTGTCAAACAGCATGCCGGACACGTCACTTGTTACAGTGAACCCGGCGTGGGCACCACATTTAGAATTTACTTATCAGCAGTCTCAACAGAATCGAAATCGCAGCTTCCACAGGAAAAACAAAAGTTATTGCCCGGTACAGAGACAATTCTTCTGGTAGATGATGAAGTCTCGATAATCGAATTTGGAAAAAGAATTCTGGAGCGATCGGGATATACAGTAATTACCGCCAACAATGGGAAAACGGCTCTAGAAAAGTATAAGAAAGAAAAAGACCACATTTCGTTAGTTATTCTAGATCTGATCATGCCGGAAATGGGGGGCAAACAATGCCTCGAAGAATTGTTGAAGTTGAACAAGACGGCGAGGGTTTTGATAGCTAGTGGTTATTCTATGGAAAGCCAAATAAAAGAGACTGCCGAAGCCGGGGGCAGAGGGTTCGTCAGTAAACCGTATAATGTGAGAGAGATGCTTCAGGCAGTTCGCGACGTTTTGGATTCCGATTAGTCTTCGCTTGGGATCTGGCCAATTATGTCGAATGTGGTTGCTCGAAACACTTTGTGGATGATTATTGGTGAAGGAATGAATCCGAATCGACCTACAGATTTCTCGAGTCATCGCCGAAACGTTGCGAGTCGAGCCTATCTTCCGGTTTTACGAAAAATATAGCCCAACGCCGCAATGGACTGAGTACTCGTGCCACAAGCGGCACGAGTTTCTGCATTCCAACCGTGGAAAGCCCTTCATAGATGGTTCGCCCCATGCCGTCGCTGTGCTTCCAGACATAATGAGGTACGAAGCTGATGTTGCCAAACAAGCCCTTCAGTAAACTCACCAAATCCCTTTTGGTTAAATATTTGGTAGAATCTCTCAAGTATACGTAGTTTTTACGAGCCACTTCAGCAGCGGATTTGCCTCGATCAGATTCGTGCCTAAATCCTATCAAAGCCCAAAAGTACAGGTACCCGGCCTGCTGAAAAATGGTTGCAAGGGGGACCGAAACGTGTGGCTCAATAATGCGGTACCTCGTGGGAAAAGAGTGGAAACTTTTGCCACCTGGTTTCAAGACTCGCCGTATTTCAGCAAACGCTGTGCCGTGATCCTGAACGTGCTCCATTACCTCTACAGAGACCACAAAATCAAAGAAGTCGTCCTCGTAAGGAAGTCGATAGAGAGTTGTGTCGATAACGGTAAGAGGAACCTTGCAGGAGTCACATAGCCTTCCGTGGGAAAGACGCTTCCATACGTTGGGCGATGGAGGGACAATATCTGTCCCGAAAGCGTTGTAACCGAGTTTACGAAGAGCGTAGACCATCGTTCCCGCGCCGGTTCCAAAATCCAGTATCCTATGTTCTTTCCCGACTGGAGTTCCCAACTCCTTGAAGACACTGAGAATCAGTCGAGCGTTTCGGAAAGCTTGATCATAATCTTCACAAATTGCGTCATGGTCTCTCGCAGCAAGCGACGGGTTTTCTTGAACGTTGGTAGGGGAGTCAATTAAAACCGAATCCTCCAAGCGCATCCTGGAGACCTCGTGATTTGAAATAGTTGAGCGGCTAATCTTGTGTAGTTCCTCCTCGTCGAGTTGCTCAAAAGAGCGAACACCATCTGCGGGCCTCTTTCTCTTTGGTCCAGCAGAATGGCAATGGGAAGGGTTGTCATTGGAACGTTCGTTCAGCATATTGGCCACACGGTATTGTTTGTAAGGAGCTGTTATGAAAGACTGATTCAGGATTGTTCCATGGACTATGGATCCAAACGGTATTAGTGTGATCACACACCTGAGTCATTATCCCATGTGGGGCGATCGGTATCGACAGTCCAGAGCAAGACTGGGATAGGCAATCCCTCGGGATGACTCAAACTGAATCGATGACCATGCACATTTTGAGCCACGAAGATTGAGATCTGCATGCTTTTTGTGGGGGGTGAAAAATACAGTCACTTTGGGCATTTACAAAAAGAAAAAGTTCGGCCGAGAACCATGAGAGGGCGGATATGGGAGCAGTCCCATGTTTCTATGGGATAGATAACATACAAGTATGCGCTTATTCTATTTGTTTTCATGTCCTTATTGATGCGGGAGAGCCATGAGCAGACGGTGTACGGGCAAATGCTGCAGACGGTCAACGCACCTCACTGACGAGAGTTCGAAAAATGATTGACTCTGATAGTTCCATCGGTAATCATTGAATTGAGCCCATGTGAAAGGCGCACAAGACGCCTGGACCGTTTGCTGCTTAAAGGCCACGCTCGATTATTTACCGTTTTCTGCTGGTCCTTCGAGAGCAATCCACATGGGCTCTTCACTGTTCTGGGCCTTGACCAACTCGAGTACATTGTTGACAAACGTTGTCGAAGAGGGCCAGCATATGGGAAATGGTAAATTGTGAATCCTGAGAACCTTGTGCCGACCTCACCGGGACGTCCTCACGCTGGCCCGCCCCACTAATCCACAAGACCTGTTGATAAGTCGTGTCTAACCCTGTGGATAACTTTGTCAGTCGGCGCAGATTCTTCGGGATTCCCCAGAATGCGTCAAGCCTGGGCAGTTCATAACTATTTGTTATTTCGATATCTTGGTTAACCGGTTGATGTTGCTTGAACGCTCTTCTAACACAGAACAGGACTCGCTCAATTTATAAACAGCTGTTGATAGGGAGATTTTTTAGGGCCCGGAAATCTGGCACAATGTCAGTCTCTCGGGTCGGATTCGCGGAATGATTCTGAGTGTCGGGGGTAGTGATTCTTCTCTGTGAACATTCAACCACAATGGACAAGTGGACCAGGACTTGGCTGCGTTGCGATCGGTGAACGACAAGCTGACCGTTTCATATGATATGTCCAGTTCGTTACAGATGCGGAATCGGTTGTGGCCGTCAAGAAGGATGGATTGTTCTTACCATATGATGAGAGGGTCACGGCAACCGTCGCGCCTCATACTAATCCTCAATCAAGTAAGTAAAATCGGGAAAACCCTTCTTGTAAGAAGTGTTTCCCCGAACCCCATCCCAAGAATTTCTAGCATTTGTCTGCATCCTCATTTTCCGCTGGAAAATGAAGATGCAGAGCAGTGCTAAAAGTTTCTTGGAAGGGCCTGGGGAACCTTCTTTACAAAGCAGG
>JACRDE010000044.1 GCA_016212935.1 Desulfomonile tiedjei
CTCGCCTGATCCGGAACACCGGGGCTTCCTGTTGATCGGCGGAGACGGCAAGACGAAAAACATTCACGTGGACGTGATCTTTCCGGTATTGCACGGTACATACGGGGAAGACGGGACGCTTCAGGGACTGCTGGAATTGGCCAACGTGCCGTACGTGGGTTGCGGAGTCTTGGCTTCTGCTGTGGGAATGGACAAGGTACTGATGAAAAAGGCCTTCCGCGAAAACGGACTTGAGGTCGGACCCTTTTTCTGGTTTTTGAAATGCGAATGGCAGCACAAAAAGTCGGAAATCATGGAAAAAATGCGGCAGGCGAGTTTTCCGTTGTTCGTGAAGCCGGCGAATCTGGGCTCTTCCGTGGGAATAAATAAAGTCTGCGATCCGTCGGAGTTCGACTCTGCAGTGGAAGCTGCCGCATCTTATGACCGAAAAATCCTGGTGGAAGACGGCGTGCCTGGCCGTGAACTTGAAGTCAGCGTTCTGGGCAACGATAAACCCACCGCAAGTCTCCCCGGTGAAGTAATTCCGCATGGGCAATTCTATGATTACGAGGAGAAATATATCCGCGATACAACCGAATTGATTATCCCCGCAGAGCTCCCGCCTCATGTTTGTGAAAAAGCGCAAGAAACCGCCGTGGCAGCGTTCAAAGCGGTGGATGGTTCCGGGCTGGCGAGAGTGGACATGTTCCTCACCCCGGACAATCGAATTGTTGTCAACGAGATCAACACCTTGCCGGGCTTCACGTCCATCAGCATGTATCCGAAACTCTGGGAAGCGACAGGAATCCCTTATGCCGAACTTGTCACCAGACTTGTCGAACTGGCACTGGAGAGACATTCGGAAAAGCAAGCGATCCGGACTGACAGGGACCGTGCATGAAGGCTATGATTCTGACCGCAGGCCTGGGAACTCGTCTGAGGCCTTTGACCCTGGAGCGTGCCAAACCTTCTATACCCCTACTGGGAAAGCCTCTGGTCGTACGATTGCTGGAGAAGCTTGCGAGTCAGGGGGCCACTGAATTCAGGCTTAACCTTCATCATCTGCCTGCTTCCATTGAAAAACTTTTTCTCACAGAAGGCGAAAACAAACTCAATGTCTCTTTTTCACATGAGCCTCGCATCCTCGGAACAGCAGGAGGCCTGAAAGCCAACGAGTCGTTTTTCCAGGACGGCACATTCTTGATGGTCAATGGCGACATAGTCATGGAATTCCCATTGGAAGAAGCCCTGGCATTCCATCGGGAAAGGAAAGCGTTGGCCACCCTGATCCTGTTTCCACAGCCGGAGCCGGCCAGATACTTTCCCGTTCATGTGGACCGAGACGGCAGGTTCTTGAATTTCAAAGGAATTAGCGAGATCGGAGTGGCTCGTCCGGACACTTACGTCTTTACGGGGGTTCACATTCTTGAGCCGAAGATTTTTCGCTACATTCCTGATGGAGAGTTTTTCGAGATAAACGATCAGGTATATCCGCAGACAATCAAGAACGGAGAAAAGGTCCTCGGCTTTCCTGTTGAAGGATACTGGAACGATGTGGGAGACCCGGTCAGGTATCTGGAAGCACAAAGAGATCTCCTCTCTGTGAACATTCCCGGACAGGACGGTAAACTGCGACAAATGTCCGGACGTCGCTTCTCGCCGGGCGCGGCAATCTCAGAATCAGCCGAGTTCGGTCCATGCGCATCAGCAGGCCCGGGTTCAGTCATCGAGGCGGGCTCGACAATCCAGAATTCTATCCTGTGGGAAAACGTTCACGTCAAGGCCGGAGCTTCCGTAGTGAACTGTATTGTCAGCTCAGGAGTGACCCTTGAGGGGGAAGTCCGGAACCTGATAGTTACCGGATACGGAAAATCACCAATCGTCGACACGAAGGTTTCCAAAGCGTTTTGAACCATGCAACTTGTCAATGAACTCAATCCTCGAATTGCAGACCTGCTGAAAAACAGCTCACGACCCGTCAAAATAATGAGCTTGGCTGGAGATGCATCCACCAGGTCCTATTTCCGCTCGTTTTTCTCGGACGGCAGCACTGCGGTCATCATGCTTCAGGCGAATGCCGGTGAGAATGAAGAGGAAGCTTTTGTCGAGGTTCATCAGTTTCTTGAAAGACTGGGCCTTCCGGTGCCTGGAATCCTCGGCCATGACCCAGCCAAAAGCGTGCTTCTCCTCGAGGATCTGGGCGACGACCTGCTGGAAACCGTCACTGCACGCGCCTCAGAAAAGAAATTATTTGAGCTCTATTCGCAGGCTGTGGACCTGTTGATCCGTATACGATCCCTTACAGCCGGGATTGATTCGGGGTGCAAAGCGTTCGGTCTTGCGTTTGACGAAGAAAAGCTCATGCAAGAGATGAATTTCTTCATGGCCCATTTTGTAGGCGATTTCTGCAAGAATAAACCCTCGTCTTCAGCAGCGGCCCTGCTGGATAAGTTTTTCCTGCAAATTTGTCGGTTCCTGGCTGCTGAGCCCCGTATTTTCACCCACCGCGACTTCCATTCCAGAAATCTGGTTCTACATAAGAATCGGCTTGTAATGATTGATTTTCAGGATGCGAGGATGGGTCCGGCTCAGTACGATTTGGCCTCATTGCTCAGGGACTCTTACGTGACGCTTCCTGAAAGGCTCGTGGATAGGCTTCTGGACTACTATGCGCAAGAATCCATGGAAAAGGATCAGGGCCGATTCCGTTACGTTTTTGACATAATGTCCCTGCAACGCAACATCAAGGCCTTGGGCACCTTCGGGTACCAGGCGGCAATTCGGGGCTCAAGCAGATACTTGTCCTCGATACCGCGTACAGGCGCTTACATCGCCAAGAATGTCGGGTCTTATACCGAATTCGCCCAGTACACGGGAGTGCTGGAAGACTACATCTTCGGACCGGCAATAGGCGTGAAAGCCTAATTCCTTCCAGAAAATTAACCGCTCACTTACATTAACAACTTGTTGTAACATTCTGGATTTTTTGATATACAGTAGCCGCCAAATAATTTGCAGCGTCCACACCGGGGAGTTGCGGAAATGACAAAAGTTCGGCTAGGCTGCCTCATTTCAGTGATTGCAATAACTGTAATTTCATCTGCTCGGGCTCAGTCGCCTGAGGTCCAAGGGAAGATTCGCCAGACGCAGCAGAAGATTGACGCACAGATCGAGAGAATTCGGCAGGCCCGCGAACTGGCCGATTCGGAAATGGCCCTAGCCAAGATTCGCATAGGCGAGCAGTTGAGAAAATCTCAGGAAGACCTTGCTCGTCAGACGGAAAACCTCGAGCGATTGCGGGAAAAACTAGCCGAGCAAAAAAGTGAGACATCAGCGTCGGTTTCCGATATTCGAAATAACTGGTCGGAAATGATTGACAAGGCGTTCTCAGATGTCGAGTCCGGAATCCAAGACGCGAACTCTCTCATAAACAAAATGCAGCGAATTGGTGAGGAGATTCAGGAAGACACGGAAGGGAAAAATTCAGCGTCCTGTAACGGAAGCAGCAGTGCCGGTCCGACAACCACTACAGACGTTACGGTTCAAACGTCACCGCAGCCGGAGGACTCTGGTAAGCCCCAAATACGTCCGGTCGGGGGGTGAGGGCAGCCCAAGTGAGTCTGGAAGGCTCAACAAAACGGGTCGGTCGCTGACAGAAGCGGGACCGCATTCACTGGGGTCTTGGTGAATCGTGGGAGTTTCTTCGGTTCTCCAATTTTCCTTGATCCTTGAACCGAAAATCTCAGACTCTCCAGGCAGAAAGCTAGCCCAAAACTACTATATGGTGGCAAAAAAGATTGCAGGCTTTACCTCTGTGCGCTAATTTTAGATAGTGAAAGTAAAATGCACAAAATGTAGTACTGTATCGAAACTTCCCGACGGCAAGGTGCCTGTGGGACGATCATACATATTATGTCCTACGTGCAACAATCGAATAAACATATTCAAAGGCGTTCGGGTGGGATCAATCATCAAGAATCTTATTGGGTTGAGATTCCTCGGTGATAACGACGACCTCAATGACCGTTTTTGCGAGCCGGGAGAACTCTGGCGCGTCGTCAATATAGTCGAGCCGTGCCCTGACAAAGGCAAAGGCCGCTCGTGCGAACGGGAGAATTACGGCAGATGCCCGAACCAGAGGCTTGTGGTGAGGCTCCGACGCGACAAGACGATTTACAAGACGTGTCTTTACAGGAGGGGAAGGCGGATCTTTGACAAAGGCGGCAGATCTCCGGTAGGCAACACTGGCATATCCAGCGGATTCAGCTTTCCTGAAGAATCATGATAATTCGGGCAGGGTTCCGGCCGGGATTATAGTGGTTCTCGAAACTTCCGTCGAATTGCCTAACAATTCTACCCCGTATTCCGCAATGGGCTAACGAAGTCATTTACAATTGCGAGGGAGTAGGCCGAAGCAGTGGCATTCGTTTCCAGTTGCGCGTGTCCAATCCGCGATTACTTTTGATAATTCCTATGTAGGTATAAATCGAGGTAGAACGGCCGGTTGTCCGGTCCCGAGATCCTGTCCGAACAACCAGAGGAGGCGGAGTCTCCGGGACCTGCATTCCCAAGCTGAAGTCCGGCAACCAGAATCGTCAGTCCGGCACCTACGAAAGTACTTCCCATAGCGGAGCCATGGCAATAGTTCATAGAAAAAAAGTCCCCATGCTTTTCCTATACAAAAGAACATTCGCTTTGTGCGAAGGATCACGAATCGAAAATCCTCACAAGCACCTTCAAGTATTTCAGGGAGCCGATTTCTACCAGGAATGGGAAATAGCGCCCGGTTTGCAGGCCTGGACGCATGGTAAAGGCGGCCTGTCAGTAGAGGGCTTGCACGGACCGCACTCGTACTTGACCTTTTTCTTTTTGTCCGGAACAACGATTGCCACAGGCTCTTCGCTCATGGGATCATTGGGATCCTCGTCAACAACCTGGAAAACACGTGCCGGGCAGGCCTCCACGCAATCCCCACAGCCGTTGCACTTGTCTGTGTCTATCGTGATGAAATAACTTCCAGAACCGTCACTATAACCGTGGTTCGCCAGCATTATCATTTCTCTCATACTAATGCGCATTCAAAGAAGTAAGATTGGGGGGACTTTAGTAAAGAGTTCCTCCCCGATTTTATATATTTGAAAGCGAAATGGTATCAGTGTGTCAGGTCTTGGCCTCGGGGTAGGACACCCGCGTCCAAAGATCGGACAAGTTTTGGTTTGGGAGGAAGAATGCTTCCCTCGCCCATCGGTGTCCGATGGCTGTCGAAGCACGGAACTCCGGGCAATTGGAACGGACAAGCCGCATGCGTCGGCCGTTGGTTCCTATTTGCCCTTACCCTTGCCTTTCTGACAGAGAGCATATCCAAACAGAGCCGCTCCTGCAGCGCCCGCCAACTGGGTATCCCACGTGGTCTTTAAGGGTTCCAAGCCAATCTTCCTCTTCAACCTGTCGATAACGCCCCTGTTCTTGGCCATTCCGCCAGTGATCGCGAATTCCGGCTCAACTCCGACACGTTCCAGGAGCGAATATATCCTGTCTGCCATGGCCGAGCAGTACGCTGCCAGAACCTCATTGGTACTCAAACCCTTGCGCAACAGGCCGGTGGCTTCGGACTTGGCGTAAACGACGCATGTGCTCGACACTGGGGCTGGCTCGTTATCCACCTGAAACGAACGATCACCCACTTCACCAATGGGGACAGAAAGGAGGTCCGCGAGAACTTCCATACCACGGCCTGTGCCTGCCGCACACTTGTCATTCATGAGGAAGTTGGTGACCTTGCCCTTGTCGTCGCAGCGAATCGCTTTGATGTCCTGGCCGCCGACGTCCAAAACCGTTCGAACCAAAGGGCCGTAGAAGAAATTGGCGCCCCTTGCGTGACATGCGATCTCAGTGACCGTTCGATCGGCCATTGGAACGTTCACTCGGCCGTAACCGGTTCCAATGCAATAACTGAGCTTGTCTTCGGTGAGAGATATTGTTTCCAGGGCGAACTTCAACGCGTTGCGAGCGCTGTTTGGGCTGTCCGAACCGGTCCTCATGTTGCCGTAGGCGTACATTTTGCCGTCTACCATGACCACCGCCTGGGAACTCACTGAACCGACATCTATTCCGACTGTCACGAACTCGCCGTTCTCCCAGTTGATATCGGGATTGACCCAGTTGGTTTCTGCCCACCTCCAGAATTCATGTTCTTTCTCCTCAGCCATCTGTATATCCTCCGGTAATGCTTTCGATAAGCTCTATTTGCCTTGCTTGGCCGCTACAACTGCCGCTCCCACTGCGGCTCCGTATTCAGGCAGATCCGGGATGTAGACCTGCTCAACTCCCAACTCCCTTTTGAGAGCCGTAACAAATCCCGGATTGTGGGCCACGCCGCCAAGCATGACTATGTCCGGATTCACACCGACGCGCCTGATCATTGAACCGATCCTGCTTGCCATTGCATCGTGAATGGCCTTGCTGATGTCCTTTCTTTCGGTCCTGGCATGAATCAGACCGACCACTTCGGATTCAGCAAAAATGGTGCACTGAGCGTTCATGGGAATAGGATTGCTGGAGGACAAGGCCAGACTCCCCATCTGTTCCAGCGGAGTTTCCAGCGCTCTGGCCATGGCCTCGATGAAAGCACCAGCGCCTGCGGCACATTTCTCGTTGATCGCGAAATCTACTACGGCGCCTTTCTCGTCGCAGTTTGCTGCTCTTCCTGCTTCAGCTCCGACGTCCGCTACGGTTCTGGCGCTGGGGAAAAAGAAATTGGCTGCTGCTGCAATGGCCTTGATATCGTTAACCGTAACATCAGCTTCCTTTATTGATTTCGCACCGGAACCGGTTCCGCCGACGTGAGCCAATTGATCCATGGAAATTCCCGCATTTTTGAGGGCCATGACCAGGGATTCCTTCACGGCCTGAGCTTGATCGAATCCCGTCAGAACTATACCCCTCCCGATAATTTCGCCGTCTTTGAGAATGACCGTCTTTGTGTTCTTAGCACCACAGTCGATACCTGCAGTGATCATGTCGAAAACCTCCTTCCGGATCCGGGGCCGGATGCCGGCCTGCCCAGTCAAAGCTTGTCATTGTATGTTTGATTAAGGTTTTTTCAATCCAAGGCTTTCAAGAAATATGTCGATTCTTGTTTCAGTTGCCTTTTCGTCGAACTCCCGCTCATCGCCGCGGATCGGATACGCTTGTGTCCACTTCATCCCAGCAGTAGCGCGTTGTCGCCAATGCTCTTCTATCACGACGGTGGCACCGATAGGTTCTCTTTCAGCCATGGTCTCCACAATTTCCGCGAATTCCAGATCATCGTTCTCTGCCCGACGAGCAACAGTCTCTTGCCGTGGACTCGATCGAGTTTCCTATTGGGGAGTTCGGCCAGGACCTGCTCCGCAACGGGTGCGAGTTCTATGGCATCAGCAAAGAACTGAGCGCAGGTCATATACATGGCCTCAACCCCTGTTATGGGCGAGTCGTCCTGTCTGCGCAGTTCGCCTATTTGCTTCACGACCCGGCGGACCCTGTTGATGATTTCAATGCCGCGTCGCAAGTCTCGGTCTGTTGTTGTTTTGCCGCTCCCATTCTTCCAGGTGCTTGATCAAGGGCCGGTATTCACCCTTTAGAAACTCTATATTGTATAATAGATGTGTGCTTTGCAATTTTCGCGTGCTATTGCAACATGAGCGGCATCAGGTTAGAATGCCTCGATTTTGGCGGGAGGACAAGCCATGCCACTGGATGACGAAATCAATGTCAGCCCCGAAATAAGCGACGATTTCCAAAATTTTGCGGAATTTTGTTCCGAAAATACCGGCAGGGAAGCAGACTACCTGGAAGTAGTCGGGAAAAATCCTCTGGAAATGGACGCTGTGACCATAGCGTTCAGCATGCGACATCTTGTCCGTCTCTCCAGAGACCTGCTGGAGGTTTTGCTCCAATCAGTTCAGGACGATTCCATGCCCGCCTCCCTTGAGACTATCCTGGCAACTAAGGGCATTCAGTTGGATAAAGTGCACGCGGCAACACTTAGGGATGTCATCTTCGCTTTTCGAGACTCGACGGATGACGATAGCCGTTCTGTTCTGGTGCGGGCGCTCCAAATCATGGCCATAAGCAGGGAACGGCGCAGAATGGTTCTGAATCTGGGCGAGTCCTATGCTCCTCCGGAAGAAGGGTGGATTGGAGAAGACTTTGGAGGGGATGATTCCATGCTTGAGACTGTTCGCGCCATCGAAGATCCCCGCTGGGTTAAAGAAGAGGAGATGTGATGCAGGACACGTTACTCGCTCCAATCTCTCAACATGGAAAACGAGTCGTTGATCTCTTGAAGACAGACAGACAAGAGGCGTCTCAATTGATGGAAAGCCTCTCAAGAGAAGAGCAGATATCAATTGTGAGCCATCAGGCCAGCAAGGATCCCAGGGCCGCGCAGGAACTATTGTTCCTGCTCGACGACAACAAGAGCCGAGACATTGTGGAAGGGATCGGTGACCGTACGCTTTTTCGGATCATGAAATCCCAGAGTTCCACCCACATTGGCGTTCTCACCCTCGTGAATCCGGACAGGGTCCAATCCATCCTGGATCTGGACCAGGAATTGTTCTCCACAAAGGGGGTCACTGACCCTCAAACTGCCTACCACTGGATGGTCAGTTTCTTGGAAGAGGACGATGCCACATTTTCACAGTTGCTGTCCAGACTGGATATCCGAGTTGTAGCGTCTGCATTTCAGGACAAGATTGTCAGGCCGTCAGCAAAATCCGGCGAAGCCGACGATGAAGAAGGGGGTACTTTTCCGGCAGACTTCATGGTCAAGTTGGACAGGAACGAGCTTAAGCCCGACGACCTGGAGGTCAGCGACGAGGAGACGCTCGATATTCTGACAAGAATCTATCTGACGGATGAGGCCTATTTTATCGATCTGATTTCAATCATGCTGCGGGAAGAAGACCTGAAAACACGTTCAGCGGAAGAGGCCTTTGACAGGATTCAGCAGCAGGTCGGAGACATGAGCGAATTCACGGAAGAGGCGGACGAAATGTTTATCCCGCTGGACGAGTAGGATTCAAAAGTTCGAGAGCGTTTGGTAGCAAATCGGGGAACTTCCGCAGTTCCCCGGATTGCCGTATACAAGAAAATACTTTCGGAATTATTCACCAGAGGAAGTATGCAACCGTCATTGCGATGGCGGAAGCCCGTGGCAATCTCCCAGCCGTCAGAAACATGCTGCTTCGTCGTTTCACTCCTCGCAATGACCCAGTCTCATAATCCGGCTCGTTGGCAACGACATAATTCCAATTACTTCTTGGGGGCTGCAGCGGGACCAGCGGGAATGGGCACGCCCCCTGAAAGTGCGCTTTCATTGACCTGAACATTCATTTGCTTTTTCAGGGTTTCGGCAAGTTTTTCATAGTGCTCCTGCTGTTTTTGGAATCTGAGTTGCTCTACTATATAGTCCTTGACTTGGTCGAAGCTGTTCTCTTGCGGGGCTTTCTTTTCTTCCAGGAGCAGAACGTGATATCCGAACTTCGACTTGACCGGGCCGGTGATCTGTCCATCTTTCATTGTGAAAGCCACCTCTTCTATTTCCGGCACAAGGCTTCCTTTGGGCAGCCACTCCAAGTTGCCTCCCTTGATCTTGCTCGGGCATATGGACACCTGACTTGCCACATCCGGGAATTTTTCACCCTTTTTCAATCTGTCCAGGACATCTTTGGCTTCTTTTTCGGATGCTACGAGTATATGGTGCAGGTGAATGCTTTCCGGTGTCGCGTACTGGCTTTTGTTCTTTTCATAGTTTTCTTTGGCTTCCGCATCTGTTGGAGCGGGCAGGTCTTTGCTCATTTGATCGAGATATAATCGGGCCAGAAGGTCCTTCTTGGTGAATTGCAAGAGGTTGGCTACATCAGGCTTCTTGTCCATTCCGAGCCTCTCTGCCTCTCCAGCCAGCACATAAATATTCACGACGTATTCGAGAGTTTTCTTGCGCCCTTCCGGCGTGAAGTACAGATGGCGAAATTTTTCAGGCACCGCGTTCGCGATTTCTTTGAGATCGCCTTCAGTTACAGTCTGATTTCCGATTTTTGCCAGCACGTCGTTGTCTGCGGCAAATGGCTGAGGACTCCCCATAAGGGAAAGAGCCACTATTGCGGCTGCGATCAAAAAGTGTCTGTTATAGAATGATTTGATTGACACCTGGTTCTCCTTTTTTCGTTGTTGTGAACTAACTATCAACAATTACATACTTTTTATCATCGAGGTGCGGTTTATAGCATAATTCCAGTATCGAGTCAAACGTTCCGAGTGCCATTCATCATATTTAGACCAATGTCCCTATGTTTAAAGGATAATTATGATATTAGGTCCGCGTCGAGTAGTGAGGTGAAGGAGAAATTTGATTTTCACTCTGTTGCCCTTGTGATATAATTGCACATATTCAGGGGGAGCGAATAACCGTTGGTCCCGGGCTTGTCTCAGGACAGTCAGCGGCTTATAGTGAGTGGGTCGGATTTGTGAAAGGGGTATGGGGTGGTGCATAGAATTTGGGGAATATTTCTTGTTTTGGCTGTTCCTCTGGTTCTGATGGCATGTTCAGGTTCGGTCAAAATTGCGGCCGGTGTCCCTCCAAAACCGCCCGCGGACGTGGCCTCAGAAGTAGTCGCTCAAGGAATTGAAATATACTGGAATGCTGTTCCAGGAGCAACCAGCTATACCGTATTCTGGGGAACTGAACCTGCAGATTACAGGTCCATGGTGAATTCCAATGTGACCACAGTGCTTCTTCGCGGCCTCCAGAAGGAGAGGACATACCATATCGCTGTGACCTCATGGAATCAGTTCGGAGAGAGCGCTTTTTCAGACGAGCAATTCTTGGTGTACGACGATGACGTGCAGAATGCGGCCAAGTACTTTGCGGCAGGTGAGGAATTGCTTAAGAGAGGTCACTATCATGACGCCAAAGCCTATTTTTCGGCTGCAATAACCTGCGATCCGGAAAACGGCGAGGCGTATTCGCGACGCGCATTCATTTATGAAAAAACGAGCCGATGGGACTTGGCAAAAAAAGACTATTCTCAGGCAGAAACTATATACAAAAAGAAAATGAGTAACACAGATCCTGTAAAAGGGGCCTTTCTCAAGAATTAGTTCGCTATACGACTACTCCGATTCAGAACGGCATCACGGGGTTATTGCCGATGACCGAGGGAGATGCCTACGGTGCTGATTCCAATCGAACAATCCTCTCATTCATCACCTCTTTGAAGCGGACTGCATCCCCGACCACTTTTCCTATGATATTGACTGAGGACGCGGGAATTATCCGTTGACCTCTGCTCATCGGGGTAGGCCCGAAAAAAATGCAGAACGCGTTCCCGGAAGGCCAGAACCCTAACTCTCCCAACTCGACCTCTTCTTTAGCTGTTTTATCCAGTGCGGATTCCACAGGAATGGAGAAGTATATCTCATCGCCCCACGTGTTGAATGATGTCTCAATGGGGAGAATAGAGACCACTTTTTCAGCTGTGGGTGATTCATTCAACTCAGCATCCATACTGAGCTTTCCAATCACGATTCGGATTTTCATCTGGGTCAACTCCGATGTCTCTATTAAGTTACTCCAGGATTGGGCTACTCTTTTAGGGCACGTTCTCCGAGATTGGCTCAAGACCTTTTTGGTGCCAGGAATCGTGCCACGATAGTTGCCCGGCGCTAAGGCACCGGTCTATTTTCGATCGCCCCAATGGGGCTCAAATCGCTGGCGTCCCGGACGTTGGACAGTGGACCGTCAAATCATTGCCGGCTGTGAAAATATAGTGCCGGGGTTAAGTCGCGCCCTTCGAATAGTATGGCGGTCTTTTCGGGTTGGAGTTCGCTCCACCGTTGGATCCGCCACGATGCGTTTGCTGATTTAACCATCAGATCTTCTTGTAATTTGTATTTCCATAAAAGAAACCTGTCGTTTCTCATCGTCGTGGGCACAAACTATATGGCAACTCAGCATCGGGTGCCAATGCCCGGTTCAATACCATTGGAAAAGGACAGATTTCTTGCAACGGTGTTCATTCTGATCCGGGACCTTCAATTATTTCTATCCAGCCAGTCGAGTCAATGCCTCGGCATGCAATCGTTTCTTTTCCGCAACAGCCTCTGCCAATTCCAGTACTTTCAAGGCTCGCTTGTACACCGGAGTATCTACCATGCGGTCATCCAAAGTCGTAGACGCCCGACCCTTTGCAAGGGCTTCCTCAAAAACATGCACCACTCTCTTTGCATGGATGATCTGGTCTTCTGCGGGTGAAAAGACTGAATTCAGTATGTCCACCTGATCGGGATGAATGCAGAAAGCCCCTGTACACCCAAGTCTGCGGCCTCGTTCTGCAGCTTTCCGAAAACCGTCCCGGTCTTTGTAGCCTGCCACACTCCCGAGTATGCCGATGGGGCTTATTTCGGCTGCTTTGCAGACCGTAACCAGAGTGACAAGTGGCAAGAATAATTCAGTTCCTTCTGGAGACGGTTCCACCCCCAATTCCAGACAGTAGTCGTCCATTCCCAGGCTCATGGATTCGATCCTTGTGCCCGCGGCCAAGACTTCCTGCATTTTCATCAGACCTTTGGGGCTCTCAATGTGCAGAGAAAGTTTGATGCGGCCTTTTTCAATGCCGCGCTCTGATTCCAGACGGGCGACCAGCCTCTCAGTTCTTTTGACGTCATCCGAGGATTCGACCTTTGGGAGAAATATAGCATGAAGACCGGGATCAACCGCGGCTGCCACATCTTTTTCAAAAAAGACGGGGTCATTGTTCACGCGTACGAAAACTTCCGCACCCGTACGACGCACCATCCCGATAGATTCCTTTACCATTTCTCTGGCGGAATCCTTTTGGCTCAGAGGAATGGAGTCCTCCAAATCCAGGACTATAGCGTCCGCTCCTCTCAAGTGCGCCTTTTCTATGAAACGAGGAACATTAACCGGTAGAATTAGAAGTGATCGCTGCACTCTCATTTTAGTTTATCCTGCACATGGAAAGATGATAAAATGACAAAATATTTAAGGGCTAATAAGGTGGGCGTGTCAATGAAAAAACCATGGTGCATTTGTGCAGTGCTGGTCTTGGTATGTTGGGGAATTTCCTGGTCTTCCGAGTGTGGGAATCAGACAAACTGCGCAGTAGTGGTTGCTCCGGCCTGTGCATTAAACCTTCCGGTACCTTGCGAGAAAATATCTGCCTACCCGCTGGCCCCGGAGAGACTTTGCGCTCCGCCCGTGTCGTGTGAGAAGATTTGCGCCCCTCCTGTAGCCCCTGAAAGGATTATCGCTGCACCCGTTTCTCCGGCCAGATTGTGCTCGCAGCCTGTTGCTCCACAGCGAATGAATTATTCACCCCTCGCCCCTGAGAGAATGTGCACAGTCTGGACCAAGGAAAAAGAATCCGTGTCGAAGTGTCGCTAGTCCAAGCCTGTACCGCCTATCTGCCATTCCACTACGAAAGAGTCGGCATCCTTTCCTCTAGAGACCGAGCTAGGCTCAAAACGGAGATTCAGCTCGGAATCGAAAAAAGCCCCGCATTCCGAACACCATGTTTCGTGTCCCTGTTCCGGATATTGATCAATCATGAAGCCTCGTCCGCACTCGGGGCAAAACGTTTTCATAATTACCTCCTCTTGGTTTTGGGCCTAATCTGCCAAAGTACGTTACTAAGTCCCAGAGAACCGCGTAGCCTCTCAAATTGAACAATAGAGAGTACAGAGAGGAGAAATAGCAATCATTTGCTTAGACACTCCGATTCCAACAAGGTTCCGAGCAGGATCCTCAAAAGGACTGTAGATATTTATTAATTAATACAATCGGTTATCTCCAATAGGTTCTTGACTGGATTTCAGCGGTGTGCTATAAGGCGAATAGTCTGTGATTTGAGTACCGTCATTGCGCAATGATAGCCGGAAGCAGTGGCACCGGAGCAAACAGAGGCAGGTGCACTTTCGTGCATTAAGAATGGGCTCATTTGAGCGGCGGAGTCCTTGGTCAGTCAGGCTTGCCGTCCGAATCGGAAAAGACAAGTGGCTGACCGTTGAACGCTATGACCGTTATCAATGCCCAGCAAGTGAAACAAATGGAGGTTCGGCCAATGCCGACTGTTTCGCAGCAGAGTGCGACCGAGGAGTACGATGAGGCGATCTCATTCATGTACGGCCTGGAAAGGTTCGGCATACTGCTGGGCCTTGACAACATCGGCAGTCTGCTGAATCAATTAGGGAATCCTGAGAAAAAATTCCCGTCGGTGCATGTGGCCGGAAGCAACGGGAAGGGCTCGACTTCTTCTTTCGTTTACACAGTGCTCTTGGAGTGCGGTCTGGAAGCGGCGCTTTATACTTCTCCTCACCTCAATGATTTTCGTGAACGAATCAGACTGAACGGCAGGCTTATATCCAGAGAATCGCTGCTGGAATCCATACGCAAGGTGCGGAAAATCTATGATCCCGAGCGAACTACTTTTTTCGAGTTTTCCACAGCTGCTGCCTTTGACTGTATAGCGCGGGAAAACCCTGACATAGCGGTGATAGAAGTGGGGCTCGGCGGGAGACTCGACGCGACCAATACTGTCAGCCCGTCTGTCACAGTGATAACCGACATATCGCGAGAGCATGAGGATTATCTGGGTGTCGGTCTTGCGGCGGTGGCTGGGGAAAAAGCTGGAATCATAAAAGAAAGGGTTCCCCTCATAACAGGAGCCGGCAGGGCCGAAGCTTGGGCTGTAATAGAAAAAACCGCTTTCGAAAAGCAGGCTCCCGTAAGAAAATTCGGTCGCGACTTTGTGGGAATACGCACGGGCTTGAACAAACTGACTTACAGGTCCACCGGTCTGATCTTGGAAGACCTCACCACAGCCATGCCAGGGAGCCACCAAGTGAAGAACGCTGCTCTCGCAATTGCGGTGCTGGAAGAATTGCGAAACCAGGGATACAACATTCCTGATGAGGCTATACGAAGTGGAGTTAGCAGGACGAGATTCCCGGGAAGGTTCGAGATCCTTCGCCGCCAGCCTGATGTAGTGATCGACGGAGCTCATACTGCCGAAGGAATGAGGCTACTGAAAAGCACCATCAGGCAAGTTTACCCTGGGATCAAGCCTCTAATGCTGTTGGGTATGCTCCGAGACAAGAACTATGAGAGGCTCATCGACATAATAGTCCCAATTGCCCGGGAAGTAGTTTGTGTCGCTCCTCAGGGAAATCGAGCGCTGGATCCGGCAGAATTGGCCTCCCTGGTGAGAACGCACTGTATTCCTGTAAGCATCGCGGCGGACATAACTGAGGGCTTTCATCGCCTTCTGGAAAAGGCTTCACGTGAAGACGTTGTTTTGGCCACAGGCTCTCTTTACATGATCGGGCCGGTAAGGCGAGCCTGCGGAATGCAAGACGACTGAAATGCAGCCCCTCGAAAATGAACAATTCCCACATGACAAACAGCTTTCGAAAGAGCCATACAACGACTTGTGCAGGGAAAAGGCTCTATCCCGGGTTGTTTTTTCGCGCCGTCATAGTCTCTGCGCTGCTACTGATTCTCGCGTCCAAGTCACACTCGCAAGACGCTCGTTCTCTTGACTCCGCAATTAGCAGCCCTTCAGGACAAAAGAGTATACTTCCGGGTGAATTGCCGATACAAATCTCATACGAACGCCTCTCGGTCAGCAAACAGGATAACACGTACACTGCCACGGGCAACGTCGCCTTAACGCAGGGGAATTTCCGCCTACGCGCCGACAGCATTGTGTACAGCGGAAATACGGGAGAACTGACAGCCTCGGGCAAGGTAATAGTGCGAATGGGCGGCGACGTACTGGAAGCGGACAAGCTCACTATAATGCTGAAATCGGCCACAGGGATCCTGTACGACGGGAAATTGCTTCTGACGCGTCACAACATTTATCTGGAAGGCAAGAAGCTGGAGAAGACTGGGCCTTCCAGTTATCGAATAGACGAAGGGAGTTTCACAACCTGCGACGGTGCGATCCCGGACTGGAGAATCAGAGGTAAGGGCCTGGACGTAACCCTTGAAGGCTATGGAGTTCTCAAACACGGTTTTTTTTACATCAAGGACATCCCTGTATTCTATTTACCCTGGCTAGTATATCCGGCTAAACGGAAACGTCAGACCGGCTTCTTGATGCCGACTCTGGCGAACAGCAGCCTCAAGGGATTCGATGTACGGCTGCCGTTCTTTGTCGATATTTCGCCCAGCATAGACGCAACAATAGTACCACGAATCTGCACCCTCAGAGCCGCACAGGTAGGACTTGAATTCAGGTACTTCCCTAATGAGGACTTTCAAGGAAGATTCTACGGAGAATACACTCACGACTGGCGGTACGGTTCTCAGGCCAATCCCAAGAGTCACCGTTTCTACGTTACATGGAGGCACGAACAGGACATCGCGGCCCAACTTCGCCTCCAAGCAAATGCAAACTGGATATCAGACCGGGACTACTTCGAATTCTGGGGCGGTAAATTCGACAAACGACTCAGGGTTCGTTACCTGGAATCAAACGCAGTAGTGTACAAACAACTGAACAATTTCCTGTTCCAGGCCGAGGCAAGGCATTTTGACAATTTGGATCTTCCGGACAATGCGGTCACCGTTCAGAATCTTCCCACGGTGAGGGCCATCCTTTTCAATCAACAGATCCCTTATACACCTTTCTATTTGAGTTCAGATCTTGTCTATAACCATTATTATGCCCCTCTTGCGAACAAGCAATGGATTGGCGGCCGTTTCCAGATGGATACCAGATTAAGTCTTCCCATTGCACTCGGACGTTATTTAAAAATTGAGCCTTCAATGACTTACTTTCCCAAAGCCTACCTTGCTGACTATTACCAGGGCGACAAGAGCGTCAGTTCCGTGAAAACCATTCGACCGGACCTTTACCAGGTCAAGGCTGACGTGTTTACGGATTTGAGCGCAGTGTACGGCAGCGCTTTCGGCTTCCAGAGGATAAAGCATTCAATTCGGCCCCGTGTGGCATGGACGTACAGACCTTTCCCCAGCCGCCAGACCTACCCGTATTTCGACGATAGCGACAGAATAGACCAGGCTAGTCTGCTCACGGCGGAGATGAGGAGTGTCCTGACCGGAAGGTTAGGGCAGCAGGAATACCTCGACTTTTTGACTTTTATGATGTCTCAAGGCTATGATTTCTACACCTCCAGGTCAGCACTAGATCCTTCGGGTGAAAGGCATCCCAGCGAAGGCTCCCACTGGACCAATACCAGGGCCGAACTCACCGTCAAACCGCATTCCGCTGTGGATTTCGGCGCTCAAACCGAGTACGACCCGGTTTTCAATCGGGCGCGAAAGTACAGCCTGAATCTGGGACTCATGGATCACCGGGGCGATTTGATTCGAGTGTTGCATCAGTTCACAGAGAGTGACAGGCGTGAAGATCTGAACCGTCAGACGAACGTGAACTTGCAAGTGAAGCTGACTTCAACCCTGGAATGCTTCTTTGAGAACCAGTTTACGCATCAGTTCAATTTCGCTTATTTCACCAGTTTCGGGCTAAATTACCATCCTCAATGCTGGAGCATTCTTCTCAGATATTCCGAGGTCAGGGAACAGGACCCAGTTAGCCAGAAGATAAAGGAACCGGATCAGACGGTCTTTATGACTCTTTCTTTGTACGGGCTGGGACAAGTCTATCGCTTCACCAGGGATTGGGGCGAGATATTGGGCCATTCAACTGAAGCGACCTCAGACATTCACTAGAATCCGGAAGGGAAACCCTCTGAACGGATGAGCCTTTTTCATATCTCAACCTGGATAGACATCACTTCCGGGTGATGGTCTATGATAGTCACCAAGAATGCTCTCTGTTTCAATTCCGTACCCCCGACGGCCGGTGCCTTCAAATGTCAATCATGTATTGCGCAAACCACATTCTTAAATGCGGAACGCTAGTCGCCAAAAAAGCATTCGAGCATTCTGGCAAAACTTCTGGTAATCGCTACGATTCGACACGGAGACTCGTTCCAAATCATTTAGCAAGAATTGGTCGCAGGTTATGGAAACGAAACTTCACTTTACAGTGATTCTATGGTAAGTTCGCCGAATGTCATATAAAAAGAAAGGCTCTACCGTAAAAAGGGCCCTACACAATTGTAAGACTTCTTACCAGGCGAGTCAGGAATGCCAAAACCAGACATAGTCGAGCTAGAAGAAATTCTTACCAGAATCGCAGAAAAATGATCATGCTGGGAAATTTTCGTATGTCCCTTAGCTATGCGAATAGATGTCTGGTTTTCCCGGGAGTTTGACGGCATGCCTCAGGCCTTGTTCTGTGCCAGTAACTGCTGGGAGAGTTTTGCTCACGTGGGATCCCACCATCTGGCCGTCGGACTTGCCCGGCACGGGTGGCGGGTGGCTTTTGTGAGCGATCCCGTGTCGCCGCTGCATCTCGTCGGCGGGTTGTCGCCAGAATTGAGGGCGCGCTTCGCACTCTGGGCTTCTGGCGGGCAATGGGTACAGGAGAACATCTGGACGTGGCTGCCAGGCGTGCCTATCAGCCCGCACAACAAGCCGTTACTTCGCACCGAGGCAGTGCAACGTCACTGGTATCGATTGGCTGTGCCAAGCCTGATTTCCAGGATGCGCAAGGCTGGTTTTGATGGCTTCGACCTAGTATACGTGGACTCCTTGCCTCAGGCGTACTGGTGGCGAGGACTGAAATACTGCAAGTCTCTGTTCCGGATGGCCGATAATCCTGTCGGTTTTCTCAAGCATACTCCTGCGGCCCAATCGGCCTTGAGTAACCTTGTTGCTCATGTTGACATTGTGGCCTACACCGCAGAAAACCTGGGCCCTCTGGTGGACGCTCTTGGGGCGAAACAAACACTCTTCCTGCCCAACGGAGTAGACTACGATCACTTTGCCATTCCAGCGCCACGGCCGGCCGAATACGAGGGTTTAGGCTCCATAGTGCTATACATGGGAACCATCGAGGAGTGGTTCAATTTCGAATGGGTCCGCCATGCAGCTCGTGCGCTTCCCGGCCACACCTTCGTTCTTGTGGGGTCTGACTCATTGGCCCGGCAGCGTCTAGGGAATCTGCCCAATGTGCGCATTCTGGGGCCCAGGCCGTTCTCGGCACTGCCGGCATATGTGCAGCATGCCTCCGTGGGAATCATTCCATTTGACGTGAGTAACTGCGGAGCCTTGGTACACGCAGTGAATCCCATCAAACTTTATGAATATATGGCAGCCGGACTGCCTGTTGTGAGCACGCGTTGGGACCTATTAGAGCAGCTGCAATCACCGGCTGTGTTAGTGGACGATGCCGAGTGTTTTGTGAACGCCATTGCAGCAGCACCCAAGCCCCCTCTCCCTGAAAGCCGGGCATTCGCTTCCGGTTGCATCTGGGAAAAAAGGGTGGATACTCTCTTGCGAGCACTCCGTCTGGAAGATCCGGATGGTTTTTGTAGGACTGATTCCCTCGCAGAGCCTCGGCAGTAAAAGGGAGACGTTATAATCTTTAAAGATTCCATGTCTACACTCATTCTGATCTACCATGCCGATACCGTCGATCGTGAGTGCTTGGCCACTCACGCCGGAGACGAAATGGCCAGCGCCCAGGCCGTCTTTCCGGATACGGTCCGACAGTGGGTAAAGGATCGCTCCATCCTGCGCAAATGGCGGGCTTGGGATACAGTGCTTCTCTACACCCACGACAGAAGTGTGGCTCCTGACCCGATGCGGGCCGCATGGGCCGCTCGGTGGCTGGGAAAACGCACCTTTATAGCCGATGCGCAATCCCCTCCAGTTCCCCTGAATGTCGTTGAGCTTGCGGCTATCAGCGGACGTTATCTGAGCGATTCTCTGCGGGCGCAGCGCTGGCTCAAACAGTTGGATGTGGATTTGCAGAGATTTGAGGGATTGTTGGCATCGTCGTCCAGGTCCCCTGTCTTGGATATCTCTCATCCCGTGGCGTATCTGCGCACCGACCTCATTGTTCATCTAAAAGCCGGCGGCTCAGTCGGGCACATTGCTGGTGTGCTCAACAACCTGGAGCGTTTCACTGGAGCCACTCCCATTTTCTTCACAGCGGATTCTCTGCCCACCATAGCCCATCACATAGAAACACATCACATTCGGCCTACCAGCCAGGATCGGTGGATGCTGCGAGGCATGGCTGCCTCGGTCTTCAGCTCATATTATAGTCGGCAAGTCATGCGGCTTGTGGCTGGGCGAAAAATATCTTTCATTTACCAGCGTCATTGCCTGGACAACTGGAGCGGCGCAGAACTTGCCCTGACGCACGATATTCCGTTTGTGCTGGAATACAACGGCTCTGAAGTTTGGGTGGCCCGCAACTGGGGGAGGCCTGTCAAGCACGAAGCCGTTTCCTTACGCGTGGAAGAGCTGGCTCTCCGAACTGCCGATTGTATTGTGGTGGTCAGCCAACCGCTCAAAGAAGAATTGACAGGAAGAGGCATTCAGGCGGAAAAGGTCCTCGTCAATCCCAATGGAGTGAATCCGGACGTCTACCACCCTGGTGTGGACGGCTCAGCGGTGCGGGGCAAGTTCGATCTGGAGGGCAGACTGGTCATAGGGTTCATTGGAACCTTTGGCAAATGGCATGGGGCCGAAAAGTTAGCCGAAGCTTTTGCCTTCCTTATTAAGCGCCGCCCGGACCTGCGTCAGAACACACGTCTTTTCTATATCGGTGATGGAGTGATGCGCTCGGCCACGGAAGAAATCCTGGAACGCGGCGGAGTCCGTGATTTGGCCGTTTTCGCGGGCACCGTGTCCCAGACCGAGGGCCCGAGCCACTTAGCATCATGCGACATCCTTGCGGCCCCACACGTGCCCAATGTTGACGGCAGCAAATTCTTCGGATCTCCCACCAAGCTTTTTGAATACATGGCCATGGGCAAGGCGATTGCAGCCTCTGCCCTCGAGCAGATGGATGAAGTTCTGGATGACGGTGTAACTGCCCTGAAGGCCGTTCCGGGTGATGCCAACGATCTGGCACTCATTCTTGAACGCCTCACGCGTGATGAAGCTCTACGCGCTCGTCTGGGGGCCGCCGCTCGTAAGGCTGCTGTGGAGCGGCATTCCTGGCGCGAGCACACACGCAGGATCGTAGAATTTCTCAAGGGGCGTTGTGCGTGAACGTCCTGCACAGACTTTTCTACTACGGTCGCAAGGCCGTGACCTTGCCACCCAAGGTGATAGTCCAAAAAATCTTGCACAAGACCCGCTCTGCCGCCTTGAATGCCTGGCAACGCTGGCGCGACATGAGCACGCCTACTTCATGCACGGCGGCACGTTTCGGAACGCGTCCCCTGGTGCCGGCAGCGTCCCTGGACCTCTCCGATATTGCGTTGCAGAATTTGCCTGAAATAGCCAACTTTTATATGGAACACCGGTTTGACCTCCTGGGGTCGGGCTGGGTACGCTGGGGTTACGCCGACCCTTCCCCTGGTCTGGAAGGGCACAGTTACGGCATGTGCCTGAAAGGCAACCCACTGTCCGCTCTACGCCCGGCACACCGCGAGGAGGCCCGCCGCATCTGGGCTCTCATCGGCGACCCAAACTATCGGCCCATCGACTGGCAGAAAGATGTAAAATCGGGGTTCCGCTTTGACGAGGCTCGCTGGTATCGTGACCAGCCCATCGGGACGCATCCCGGCGTAGACATCAAGATGCCATGGGAGATAGGGCGCTTGCAGCATCTCCCTCAAATGGCCTTGGCTGCCGCTATTGTGCGCGAGAAGAATCCGGAGATGACTCGAGCACTCGCCAGCGAGTTCCGATGCCAAGTGTTGGATTTTCTAGCGATGAATCCTCCTCGTATGGGCAGCCAATGGACCTGCACCATGGATGTTAGCATCCGGGCTGCCAACCTTGTGCTGGCCTACGACCTCTTCAGTCAGTTGGAATGCCCGAACCAAATTGATGATATTTTCCAAGCCGAACTGGCCCAAGCCTTGCGCCGCCACGGGCAGCATATCGCTGCGAATCTGGAGTGGAGTGAAACGCTAACGTCCAACCACTATCTGGCGAATATCTGCGGCATACTGTTTGTGGCTACAGCCCTCGAGGCCACGCCGGAAACCGACGCATGGCTGGCCTTTGCCGTACACGAACTGGAGACAGAGTTCTTCAAACAATTCTACCCGGATGGCGTCAACTTTGAAGCATCCACGAGCTACCATCGTCTGAGTCTGGAAATGGTGGCTTTTTCCACGGCACTGCTGCTTGGTTTGCCTCAGGAGCGCCTATATGCCTTGGTCGCTCCGGACAACCGTCATCTTCCCGCACAGTCGTGTTTGGCAAGGGACTGGACTGCAAGGGCCCATGCCGCCGCCCAAGCAGCTGATACGGCTCTCTTGCTACGAAATGGCTTTTTGGAGCGACTGGCTCGCGCTGCCTACTTCACAGTGAGTATTACGAAGCACAGCGGAGAGGTTCCGCAAATCGGTGATAACGACTCGGGCCGCTTTTTCCGGCTCACTCCGCTTGGAGAATGGATGACGCCCGAGCAAGCGGAGGCTTGCTACGAAAACCTGAGAGATTACACCGCACTCATCTCTCCATATAGGAGCAGTGGGGAGCGCTATTTTGACGATAATTTGCTCAAACACCACGCTGTGATCGGGGCAGTAGCGGGGATCATAGATCTGCCGTCCCTTTGCTCTGGCTGTTCCCTGGAAAAAAGCATGTGTGCGGCCCTGGCAAGCGGCAGGCGCTTTGAGCGCGATATCACACCGCTGTCGCCAGTGCTGCGTGCGGCCCTTCCCCTTCCCATGCACAGAATCGAAAGCACGATCTATGAGGACTCGGGCACGTCGATGCCACCTCTGACCGAAGAAGGCGCTTGGACGCATTACCCGGACGCGGGAATTCACGTCTACCGTTCCTGCCGGGTCCATCTGACTGTTAGTGCTGGGCCCAATGGACAGAACGGCAATGGCGGACATGCGCACAACGATAAGTTGGCATTCGAATTGCAAGTGGATGGTGTGGATCTTGTGCGCGATCCAGGGACGTATTTGTACACGGCCTCAGTAGCACAGCGCAATCTTTACCGATCCAGCGCCGCACACAATGCTCCCTGCCCAACCGACCATGAGCAGAATCGCTGGGAGCCTGGCCCATTGGGCCTGTTCTGGATGTACGAAGACAGTTCGGCCTGGATCTCCGGCGTTTCGGGCGGGGTCATCACCCTTGACCTTCGCCTGCCTGAAGGGTATATTGCTCGGCGGCTTGCAGTCGAAGATCGACGAGTGACAGTGCAGGTTTTCGCTGACTGGCCTGACTTGCAAGCAAGTCAGCGCATACCCTTTTCCAATGGCTATGGCAGAAAACTGGTCGGGGTAAGCAATTGGTGAACCGATCCGGCCTCACTCTGGCGATTGTACTACCATGCTGCAATGAAGAGGCAATGCTGCCAAGCCAGTTTGTAGCTATTTCGGAACTGCTGGAGCCACTCAAACAGCAGGGCCGTATTGCCCAAAAGAATTTTGTCTTTTATGTGGATGATGGAAGCAAGGACGCTACCTGGCGGTTGTTGGTCGGACAGGCTGGCGTAGGCCTCAATAAAGACTACTGCTACGCCAATATCGTAATCCTAGTCGTGAGGCGTTGCCGGGTCCAGGCCTTCGTCGTAGCAGTGGTGCTTCACAAAAAAGTCATTGAAGGCTGCGGATTATTCCGGCAGCAAGCTAATCAGGAAAAACCATGTTGCAGGTATTGATAAAGAGCGGCAAGGTAGTGCCATCGGAAGTCCCAGCGCCGGTAGTCAACCCGGGCAGCGTTCTCATCAAAGTGGTGAACTCATGCATTTCGGCTGGGACAGAACTTTCCGGCGTGCAAGCCAGCGGTAAATCCGTGGTCCGACAGGCCTTGGAGCAGCCTCAAAAGGTGGCCAAGGCGCTCAACATGATGCGCACGGAGGGAGTTACACGGACACTTGCCAAGATAAAGGGACATTTTGAGGCCGGAAGCCCTACTGGTTATTCTGCCGCGGGCGTAGTACTGGGCACAGGAGATGGCGTCACCGACCTTCGGCCTGGGGACCGCGTGGCCGCGGCCGGAGCGGGGTACGCCAACCATGCAGAATTTGTCGATGTGCCGCGTAACCTCGTAATGCGTATCCCCGACGGACTGGATTTTGCCAAGGCCTCCACAGTCACCCTGGGCGGCATCGCCATGCAGGGCGTTCGCCGGGCGGCCCCTGCGCTTGGTGAGTTAGTTGTGGTGTACGGCTCGGGCATTCTGGGCACGCTCGCCTTACGCATGCTGACACTCTCCGGAGCGCGTGTCATTGCAGTTGATCTCGATGACAAGCGCCTGGAATTGGCCCGAGCCATGGGGGCTGAGCTTGCTCTGAATTCATCGAGAGATGACGTTCTGGCTGCAGTCAAGAATCGCACAGACGGACGCCTGGCAGATATAGTGATGTTTTGCGCTTCCACGGGCAATTCCAAGGTCCTCACTGAAGCATTTGGCTTGACTCGGCGCAAGGGGCGGCTGGTCATGGTGGGGGTGTGGGGGAAGGAACTGGACCGCGACGATATTTATAAGAAAGAAATCGATTTCCTCATTTCCACGTCCTATGGTCCTGGCCGATACGACGTGGACTACGAAGAGGGCGGGCATGACTACCCCTACGACTACGTGCGGTGGACCGAAAACCGCAACATGACGGAGTACTTGCGCCTCATGGCCTCCGGCAAACTTGATGTGACCTCGCTCATCCACGGTATCTACACGATCGATCGCGCTCCCGAAGCATACGCCGCCTTGAAATCGCCTGACAAGCCCATGATGGTGCTTCTGGACTACGGCCAGGACATGCCGGAAGGGCTGACGGAGTTCCCCCGAAAGGTGTCGGTGCGGATTCCGGGGCTGTCCGGATCGAAGCGCGTGGCGCCCGTTCGGGTGGCATGCGTGGGGGCGGGCGGCTACGCTCAAGGCATGCACCTGCCCAATCTCAAGAAACTGGATGATCTGTTTATCCTGCGCACTGTGTGCAGCCGCACGGGCTCCAACGCCAAGGCCGTAGCCACCCAGTATCTGGCTGAGTATGCTACAACTGACTATTATGAAGTATTGGCAGACAAGGATGTGGACCTCGTCATCCTTTGTACCCGCCATCACCTGCATGGCGCGCAGATCTTGACCGCCCTTGAGGCCGGTAAGCATGTACTGGTGGAAAAACCTCTTTGCCTCACGCAAGACGAATTGGACGCCATCGCAGCCTTCTATGCCGATGGTGAGAAGAGCGACGATGGAAAACCGTTGCTCGCTGTAGGCTTCAACCGGCGTTTCTCCAGATATGCCGACGAGGTGCGCCGGTGCGTCCAAGGCCGAAATACCCCTCTTTTTCTAAGGTACCGTATGAATGCAGGGTATCTGCCTCCCGATCACTGGACGCATGGTCCCGAAGGTGGTGGCCGCATCATGGGAGAGGCCTGCCACATAGTGGATCTGTTGCGCAGCATAACAGCAGCACCGGTGCGGGCAGCATCTGCCGCTTCGCTGCATCCTGAGGGACGCAACTTTGTCGCCGCAGACAACAAGATCATCACTCTGGAATACGAAGACGGATCCGTTGGCAGCATAGAATATCTAGCCGTGGGAGCCAAAGAGATCCCCAAGGAATACCTGGAAGTCCATTTCGATGGCAAAACCGTGATCGTAGACAACTATCAGTCCATCAAGGGCTTCGGCTTAGCGGTGCACGGCTTGACAGACTCCATTCCCGACAAAGGGCAACTGTCCATGTTGAAGCAGATAGGCCTGTATCTGGTCGGCAAGCGTGAGACGTGGCCTGTCAGCCTTGAGGAGTTGATCGAAACCACAGCCATCACTTTTGCGGTAAAGTAGGGGGAGCCATGAATATAGATCCAAATGCTCGCGAACAAGCGCGGCTCCAATGGAATACAACGCCGTGTGGACGGGTGGAGGGCGATGACCACACGCTTGAGTACTTTCTTGATATCGAACGGGAACGCTACGCTCAGCAAACGTGGATGCACGGCATTGTTCCCTTCGGAGAATACTGCGGCAAGAATGTGCTGGAAGTCGGCTGCGGCCATGGTACGGATCTCGCGCAATTTGGAGGGCATGGAGCAGAATGTTTCGCCATTGACATCACGGAGCGACATCTGGAATTGACTCGGCGAAACTTTGCTTTGCGAGGACTTAGAGTTGACGCTCGCGAATGCGACGCGACAGCTATTTGCTTTGCGAACAGCACCTTCGACTGTGTATACAGCTTTGGAGTCGTTCACCACATTCCTGAGCCAGCCCAAGTCCTCGATGAAGTGCACCGGGTTCTCAAGCCTGGCGGAGCTTTTTTCATAGGCGTATATAACAAGTGGTCCATATTTCACGTTTTCAGTAAGTTACTCGCCCAAGGGATATTGCGCAGGGATCTTTTTCGGATCGGTTATAAGGGACTTCTCGCCACTATTGAATGCGGGGCCGATGGCGTCAATATCAAGCCTTACGTGAAGCTCTACTCCACACGAGAACTTCTTGCCATGCTGGGGCGAGCTGGCTTTTCGGTGGTCAGGCACGGCACTGTCCAACTTGAACCCGGTCATTTCAGTAGGCTTGCGGGTGTAGCCGCGCGCCACTGGGACGTCTTCAAGAAGTGCGAGCAACGTTTCGGCTGGTACGTATGGGCTTTGGCCCAGAAACAAGGGGCCGTCTGACATGTGCGGCATACTTGGTATACTGGCATTCTCCGGCTCTCGTTGGGAACCTGATGCAGCACTCCTGACGAGCATGCGCGACACCATGATCCATCGCGGTCCAGACGGCGGCGGCCTGTGGATTTCCACTGACAAACGGGTTGCCCTTGGTCACAGACGGCTGTCCATCATAGATCTTTCCGAGGCAGCGACCCAGCCTATGCATTCGAAATGCGGGCGCTATCACCTCACTTTCAATGGTGAGATTTATAACCACGCGGAATTGAGAAAAGAGTTGCAGGGGCTGGGGCACCGGGAATGGCAGACCTCCCACTCCGACACGGAAGTAATTCTAAAGGCTTACATGCAATGGGGCAAGGATTGCGTTCAGCGCTTTCGAGGAATGTTTGCTTTCGGCATTTGGGACTCTCAGGAGCGTGAGTTGTGGCTTGTGCGCGACCGCATCGGCATCAAGCCTCTCTATTATTCTGTGCACCATGGCCGTATCTGCTTTGCCTCAGAAATTAAAGCGCTCCTGCTTGACCCCGACCAGGTTCGTGAAGTGGACCGCGAGGCTTTCTATCACTATCTCTCCTTTCTGACCACACCCGCACCGCAGACGCTATTTGCAGGCATCAAAAAAATACCCTGCGGCTGTTGGCTGACGGTAAAGGAAGACGGCACGGTGGCCGAATACCGCTACTGGGACGTGTGGGATCACACGCAGCCGCTGGTAAACGAATCCGAAGAAGCCATAGCTGAGCGCATTCTAGCCGAACTGGAAACTGCCGTACGCTACCGAAAGGTCAGCGACGTGCCCGTGGGGGTATTCCTTTCCGGAGGGATTGATTCAAGCACCAACGCGGCCCTTTTCTCTCGAGGGGAAGGCGGCCCGGTGAAGACTTTCTCCATCGGCTACAAAGGAGAATACGACTCGTACAAGAACGAGCTGCATTTTGCTCGCCGAATGGCCCAAGAAATAAATTCGGAGCACCATGAGCTACAACTCTCTCAGCAAGATTTGCTGGACTTCGTTCCTCGTATGGTGTGGTTGCAGGATGAGCCCATAGCGGACCCTGTGTGCGTGCCGGTATACTATGTCTCAAAGCTGGCGCGCGACAACGGCGTTATAGTCTGCCAATTGGGCGAGGGTGCGGATGAGTTGTTTTGCGGTTATCCGTTCTGGGGCAGCGCCATACGGAAGGCCGCGTTAAACAGGCTTCCCGTGCCGCGCTTGCTCAAGTCCATTGGCTGCAGAGTGGCAGAAGCATTAGGCAAGACCGACGGCTACAAATACATTCAACTGCGTCGCGCGGTCGACGGTCAACCTATCTTCTGGAGCGGTGCTGAGGCCTTTTTCGAGCACCAAAAGAAGCGTCTTCTCTCCCCCACACTGCGCCGGGAGTTGGATGGTCTTTCGTCCTGGGACATGGCCCTGAAACCATTATACGATCGATTTCGGCAGAAGGCGTGGGATACTTCAGATCTGCATTGGATGACTTACACAGATTTGAATTTGCGCCTCCCGGAACTTCTCCTCATGCGGGTAGACAAGATGAGCATGGGGGTGAGCCTCGAAGGTCGCGTGCCATTCCTGGACCACAAGTTTGTGGAGCTCGCTCTTTCCATTCCGGCAGCGCTGAAAACAAAGAATAACACCCTCAAATACATGCTCAAGAAAGCGGTGCGCGGGGTCATTCCAGATGAACTCATCGACCGCAAGAAGCAGGGCTTCGGTGTGCCGGTGTACGAATGGTTTTTCGACAGGCTCGGGGATGAGGTGCGCAGCGAGATGAAAGATTTTTGTGCCAAGACAGACTTTTTGGACGGGGAAGAGGTCTTCCGGTACCTGAACTCCGGGGCCGGGCCTCAGGCATGGTATCTGTACAACTTTGCATTGTGGTACAACAGATTTATAGTGCAAAAGGCCCCTGGTACGATGTGAAATCTGTTACGCCACATCCGGATGGGACGCTCGGCCGGGACGATAAAGATAGAGAAGAAATAGATCCTGATGCTCAGTTTTGATGAATTCAAAGCCGTTCACAGCGAAGTTGCCAACTCGGTTACAAAGCTCTGGACCAGAGACCTCCAGATCGAGGCTTCGCAACACAACGCCACGCTGCATCCCGACCATTTCAATATGGAGGCCTATTTCCTCGCCTCCCTTCAGCGGTTTTACGCGGCCTATGCCGCTGTCGCAGACAAAGAAGTGAACACGGTGTGCGACATTGGCTGTCTTGGAGGTGTTTTCCCGTTGACTATGCGACGTCTTGGCTACGACGTGACCGTCACTGAGACGCTGAGTCTATACAGCGAGAACTTCCTGCGGTTCCTTGACTTCCACCGGGACAATGGGATTAAGATTGTAGACTACGATCCTTTCGGCGATTCTTTGCACGGAGCTACCTATGACCTCGTGTTTTGCATGGCCGTGCTGGAACACTATCCCCATTCACTGAAGCTATTTGCCAGAAACTTCGCAGCCATGATTGGAGATGGCGGTCTGGCCTACATAGAAGTACCTCTCATCACATACTTTTTCAAACGTCTCAACTTGCTCTTCGGAAAATCTCCTCTGGTAGACATCAGATTTATCTCGGCGTCGAAAATACCGTTCACAGGTCATCATCACGAATTCACGATCGAAGAACTGCGTTTTCTGGCCAACATGGCGGGTCTTGATATCCTCGACGAGCATTACGTAAGTTACTCCGCTCAATTGCCTTGGCTCCAAAGGCAGCTATATCGGCTCCTCACCCGTTGGTGGCCCGATTGCCACGAAGTTGGTGCCCTGTTGTGCCTGAAGGGAACACCGTCTTGAGCTTAATTTCCGACTCGCATGGCAATATCTATGGCCACAATAAACGGCTGCAGATACTTTTGCCGCTACTGTCTCCTCAGGACATTATAGTCGAATTTGGCTGCGGCACCGGTTATATGATTACCCTGCCTTTATTGCGGTTGGGTTACGATGCCATCGGCGTCGATATGGATGCGCCCTCCATTGAGTATGGCCGCAATGTGCTGCGGGAAGAGGGTCTGCCCGAAGATCGGCTTCGCTGCATTGACCTGAGGGATCTTGATCTTCAGCCCGACTGCATCATTGCCTCGGAAGTTCTTGAGCACATCCCTGATGATGAGCTCGAAGGCGTTGTGGCCATGCTTACGTCCAAACTGAACACTGGCGGTACCCTCCTGATAACGGTTCCGAACGGCTATGGTTGGTTTGAGGCAGAAAGCTGGTTGTGGAACTCAATGACCATCGGTCGCTTGCTGGAGCGCCTGAGAATTGTGAACGCCATTATAGAAATGAAAAAGAGAATCGGCATCTGGGACCATGCTGAAATGTTTTCTACCCTGTCCTCCTCGCCTCATGTGCAACGTTTCACTATGTCGCGCATTTGCCTTCTACTTGAGCGGCACGGACTCAGGATCGAGCAGCGAACGGGTACGGTCTTCTTCTGTGGCCCTTTTTCGCATTTGTTTTTCAGCGGGGTACGTCCCGTTACAGCCTTCAACCTGTGGCTCGGTTCGCTGTTGCCAGACTGGGCTGCCGGCTTCATAGTTGTCTGCCGCAAGCCTGGGGAATTGGCTTCGCAGCGGATTGCTCCGTGATTGGGCTCTGGTTGGGCCCGAGTCTTATCGCTCCAACAGATTTGTTCAGGTCTCGAATGGGCAGTATTTCACGATGAACGATGAGTCCCCAATCACTGGGCACACATGGCTTTCCAGGATTTTTCATTCCGATTTCGTCCAAGGGGTGGCCATTACCTTCGCTAACCGCGGGCTGCTCATCGCGTTAGGCATGATATCCAGTGTCATCGTTGCCCGTGGTTTAGGGCCCGAGGCTCGGGGCGATTGGGCTTACATCAGTACGCTTATCGGGCTAGTCGGGCAATTCTCTCTCCTCGGCCTGCAGAGCGCTAATGTCCTTTATGCCAGCCAAGAACCCGATACCGTGCCAGCGCTGCTAGGCAACTCGTTGGCCACGTCCCTGGCACTTGGGAGCGTCAGTTTCCTGGGCATCGCGGCCTACGACGGGCTGTTGAAGGGCAGCGGGCTTTCTTGGTACGTGCTTTTGTGCATTTATGCCACGGTTTGTGTTCAAACCTGCTCTTACCTCTTCCAAAACCTTCTACTCGGCATGCATAAGATACGATCGTACAACCTCACGGAATTTATTTCCCAATTGGTTGGCGTAGGCGCAACGGTGTTACTGTTTGTCACACATCGATTGAGCGTGGACTGGCTGCTCAGCATTGGCGTGGCAGCAGCTGCTTTGTGCGTCGTCACCGCCGCTGCGGCCATATTGAGGACAAACAAAACCCTACCGCGCACTGATTGGGGAACCTTTCAAAAATGCTTGCGTTACGGCTGGCGAGTCTATCTCGCCTGCGTTGCGGCCTTTTTTCTTGCGCGCGGGGAATTATTCTTGCTGGAAGGGCAAATCTCCGCACACGATATGGGCCAGTACGCTGTGGCTTACGGAGTCTTCTCAATGGCCACCGTGCTTCCGTCGATTATAGGCACGCTGCTATTCCCGAAGCTCTCGGTAATGGATGGAGAGGCGCGATGGGAAGGACTTTTGCGGACGGTCTGGCTATCGCTGCCTCTGTTGCTCGCGGTCACGATGCTGCTCTGGCTAGCTGCACCGATTGTCGTAAACCTCCTGTACGGGAAGGCCTATAAAGAGTCAGTGATACCTTTTCGCATCCTTGTGCTCAGCTTACCCGCCGCTGGGATGTGCTCACTATTTTCCAATTATCTTGCTACTTGGCTCTTCCCTGCGGGCCTTCTGGCTGCCTATGCGTTGCTGGCCTGCGGCAAAGCTGTCGTACTGGCACAGCCGTGGACGCATGCGCTACCAACATTGGCGCTATTGAATTTGAGTGTGACATGCATCCAATTGATCTGCATCATGGTGGCCGCACTGGTTCGTAGCAGAGCCGAACGGGCAGCCGCTATCCATTAGACGCCACCATATTACGGTCGGTTGGCAACACCGCCTAATCAACTGCAAATCGTAACATTTTGTCGCCACTGAAAAACATGACAACTACACACGATTGCTTTGTGCAACAAGGACTCCACATGGGGTTGGCAGGCTCAATTTCCCTTATTGTTAACTCCAACGTTCTCCAGCAAGCGCAGGTATGCTTTGGCTGCAGTGTCCCAGGAGAAGCGTTCCATTCGTCTTCTTTGTTCCGACAGTTTCTTGTGCAGTAGTTCCGGTTCGCGCAAGAACTTAATGATCTTGTTTGCCAAATCCTTGGGGTCTTTCGGGTCAAAACGCAGATCAGGATCGTCCACTACTTCCGAAAGAGCGGCTGCGTCTGCCACCAGTGGCAGAGTGCCAAATCGGACCGCTTCCAGAGGGGTGAGCCCAAAGCCCTCGTATAATGAGGGCACCACGTGAAGACTGGCATTATGATACAACGTTCCCATATCTTCATCCGAGACGCGGCCTGTGAGAACCACATCTTCCGCTCTCAACTGTTCACATGACGATCCCAAAAAACGAACCTTCGCCCTGTCGCTCTCGAAAGTCTGTCCTGTAATGACCAATTTGAGACTCGGATCAGCAGCTTTCTTGACAAGGAAAAAAGCCTTGAGGAGTATTTCAAGATTCTTATGCGGCTTGACGTTTCCAACTGCCAGAATATATGGCAAGACCACATCATAGCGGGCTAACCGATCGACCGACATGTCAACCGGTGGACCGAAGGAGCGACCCGGTCCGTTAAGGATGGTAATCACTCTTTTTGGAGCAACCCGCACATGAGTTAGGATCTCTTTGCGAGTGAATTCCGAAGGCGAGACTATCATGGCAGCGTTTCTCAACACTACGCGGAAAAAAAGATGAGCATAAAGCCTTTTGGCCATCCCGCTGAAGAACTGAGGAAGTACCAGATGCGCCAAGTCGTGAACTATGACAACAATCCGTGAAAAAGTAGAGACTGGAATGTTGTAGTGCGGACAGAGCAGCACGTCGGTGCCCCGAAGCAATCGCCTGGGAAAGCTGATCTGCTCGCCAATGGAGTAGATTGGATTTTGGAATGACATGGCTTCCGTATGGTCGCTTACATAATTGGCCAGTTTTTCGGGATCCCCTAGCAGGACAAAGTGATGGGGAGCAGCGAGTAATCGAGGGACCACTTCCTGAATTACAGTCCCGATGCCACTTTGATCGATCATACGGCAGTCTATAACGATCTTCATTTGACTAGTGTATCACAGATGGGTCTTCACCGAGGCGCATGCAAAGAAGAATTTGCTTTGGATCGACCTTCCCGGAACAGCACCATTTGGGTCTCGCTACCCCTTATCATCGCTCTTGTGATGTAATACTAATGCGCAATCAAAGAAGTAAGTTCAGGGAGGAACTTCTTACAAGAAGTGCCTCTCCGATTTTACATATTTGAAAGCGAAATGGTATAAGCACGTGGCCCGTCGCGGCAAATTGTCGACCCCTTCACCCGTATGGCGGATACCATCGGCAAGTATCACCTCAATTTTGCATCGCTGAGAACCATAACCTGAAGTTCGAAAAATGAATTGGCATAACAGTCTGGTTACTTTCGGAGAGAGAATAATCTTGCATGACTCGCATGTGTCATGATTTACTCTTAGTTTGAGAGGCCTTGAGAAAGGAGGAAAAGGTGGGAATCAAAGTTTGCGCAGCATTGATCCTGTTGTCGTTCGTTCTTGCACCTGTGTGCCAGGAAACGCTTCTCGCAGGCCCCGCTGATGAAAAGGCGGCATTGGAATCTGCAGGGGCGTGGCTAGGGTTGGTGGATTCCACCGAGTATGACAAAAGCTGGGATCAAGCAGCTGCTTTTTTCAAAGGCGCTGTGGCCAAAGCACAGTGGTTCGGATCTCTTCAAGGGGTCAGAAAGCCACTTGGAGCGGTGATCTCCAGGCAGATCGTTTCTGCGAAATACACAACAAACTTACCTGGGGCACCGGACGGTCATTATGTGGTAATTCAATACAACACTGCGTTCGAAAACAAGAAATCCGCTGTTGAGACAGTTATACCCATGCTCGACAAGGACGGAAGCTGGAGAGTCTCCGGCTACTTTATAAAATAGACCTTCGCCGTCGCTTGCTCATCCGGGTAAAGCCAATAGGCAAATCTTCCCTGTGCTGTACAAGCAGCCACCGGAACAGACGCGGGATTCTTACTTACTTGACAGTTAGTCTATATAAGACTCCGGATCCTCATATATGGTGAGCCTTTGCCACTGCCTGTTCTGCCGACTTTGCCTCAGGTAAAGGCTGCGTCAGCGCAGGCTGGTCGTCACCGTCAAGATTTTTCTTGAAGGACTTAATCCCCTGAGC
>JACRDE010000424.1 GCA_016212935.1 Desulfomonile tiedjei
CGTGGAATGTTAAGGCCGCGAGATCATTTTCAAGGACGTTCAGTACCATGGTGCGGTACCCGCGAGTCGAATCTTCTCAGTTCGCCCTGGAGATGCAGGGGATCAGCAAGAGCTTTGGCCCCGTCAAGGCCCTCGAAGATGTCACCCTACGCGTCCTGCAGGGGACGGTTCACGCCCTGGTAGGCGAAAACGGCGCGGGCAAATCCACTTTGATGAAGATCCTCTCGGGAGTTCTTCAGCCCGACACCGGAACCATCGTGCGAGAGGGTAAGACCTGCGCGTGGAAGTATCCTTCCGACTCCCTCGCTGCCGGGGTCGCGATGATCTACCAAGAACTCAGCCTCGCCCCGGATCTCACCATCGCCGAGAACGTGTGGCTCGGGATCGAGCCTCGCGGAACGCTGCCCGGCACCTACAGCAAAAAACGAATGCTCGCCGACACCCTAGCCCTGGCCGAAAGACATGGCTTCGATGTGGACCCCAATCAAAAAGTGGAGAAGCTTCCAGCGAGCACTTGCCAGGTTGTCGAAGTTCTGAAGGCCCTTGCGCGTAACGCCGAGATTCTCGTGATGGACGAACCGACTTCCTCGTGTGGAGAGCACGAGGTGGCCGTGATTCTCGAAATGGTCAAGAAACTGAGCCGGGCTGGGACCACAATCATCTACATCTCCCATCGGCTCGAAGAGGTTGTTGAGATCGCTGAGTACATCACCGTTCTCCGCGACGGACGGGCCGTGTACACCGGCCCCATGAAGGGCCTCGAGATCCGCGATATCGTCAAACACATGGTCGGCCGCGACCTGGACGACTACTTCCCCAAAAGGGAGATTGAAGTTGGGTCCACGGCTCTGAGCGTGTCGGAGCTCTCGTCCCAAGGCGTCGAAAACATCAGTTTCGATCTGCACTGGGGAGAGATCGTCGGCGTCGCCGGGCTGGTGGGCGCAGGTCGCACTGAGCTTGCCCGCGTCCTGTGCGGCCTCGACCCCTCAACCCGCGGCAGCGTCGAGCTCGACGGGAAAAGCGTGAAAATCGCGACGCCAGCCGACGCTCTCTCTCTCGGAGTCATGTACGTAACAGAAGATCGAAAGCGCACGGGGCTATGCCTCGAGCTCCCGGCGGCGTGGAACATGACGCTACCGTGCCTCGCCGAACTGGGCATGAAACATATCCTGCATCTCGGCCGCGAAAACGAAATCGCCGAAGAAACGGCCAAAAAGCTCTCGCTCAAGTGGTCCGGGCCAGGAGCTCCGGCGAGCGCTTTGTCTGGTGGCAATCAACAAAAGCTGCTGCTCGGTCGCGCGCTCATCGCTCAATCGCGACTGTGGGTGCTGGATGAGCCCACTCGCGGCATCGACATCGCGGCCAAGGTCGACATCTACGAGCTAATCGGACGGATGGCCGCTGAGGGGAAGGCAATTCTTATCATATCTTCGGAGCTGCCCGAGCTCTTCGGAATCACCGACCGGATTCTGGTGATGCGGCGGGGTCGCGTCGTCGCGGACCTCGTCACTTCAGAAACCACCCAGGAGGCAGTAATGCAATTCGCCGCAGTGGACAAGAGCCCCACATGAACAAACTCGTTCGAGAACTGCTGCCCTTCGGGAGCCTCTTCCTGGTCATCGCCATCTTGTCGCTGTGGCAGCCAGACAGCTTTTTGACCCTCGACAATTTCCTCAACGTGCTCCGCCGCTCGTCGGTCTACGGCATCATCGCCATTGGAATGACGTTCGTCATCATCTCTGGCGGCATAGATCTCTCTGTGGGCTCTCTCCTCGCGTTGTGCGGCATGTGTGCGGCCGGAACAATGATCGGAATCGGCGGCGATATGCCTTCTGAGGGGATTACTGCTCTTGGAACCGCTGTCGGTCTTTTCTCAGGAGCAGTTGGTGGCGTGGTCTCTGGAGCGTTGATCACCAAACTGAAGCTCCAACCGTTCATTGCCACCTTAGGCACCATGAGTCTCTACCGCGGGATAGCGCTGGTCATGTACGACGGACAGCCGATCAACGTGTCATCGTACCGCTACCTGGGCGAAGGCACACTACTGGGGATACCGATTTCGGTGGTCCTGTTCTTGGCCGTCATCGCCGTGGCTGGAGCCATCCTGCAGTTCACGCGGTTCGGTCGTCACACCTATGCCATCGGTTCCAACGTAGAAGCGGCGCACCACGCCGGCGTGAGAGTCGACCGAACTCTGATCGGCATTTACACTCTCGGGGGTCTGCTCACCGGCCTTGGAGCGATGATCGCAATGAGCCGAACAGTCTCGGCGCAACCCACTGCGGGCGTGGGTGCAGAGCTCGACGTTATTGCAGCGGTTGTCATCGGCGGTGCCAGCCTCTCCGGAGGCCGCGGAACCATCACGGGGACCATCGTAGGCACCTTGCTCATCAGCTTCTTACGCAACGGCTGCACGCTAGTGGGCATCTCGACGAACGCTCAGTTAATTGTGATCGGTGTGGTGATCGTCCTCGCGGTAGCAGTGGACCAGTTCACCCGCGGCAAAGCGGGCGATGCAGCATGAGTGTTGTTTCAATTCGGGAACCGCCACTGATGCCAGTTCGCCCGATATGATGCCTTGACATCAAGCAGGAAGATGCCATGATGATGTCAAGATATGATCCGAGTCATTCTACCGAGGAGAAGACAAATGTCTCCTGCGTTTCACGAAATTGAGGAACACGCAAAGAGCTTGCCGCCGGAAGAAAGGGCGCGCCTGGCTGAGTCTCTTCTTGAATCTCTTCGGCAGGAAGGGACCGCTGAAGTTGAGGCTGCCTGGGAGAAAGAAATTGAAGTGCGAGCCGCAGCATATCGCCGAGGCGAAGAGGAACTGATCGATGGCGAAACCGTTTTAGCCGAGTTGCGACAAATCGCCCGATGAAAGCCGTTCGGTTCTTAGCCGCAGCTCGTCGTGAATTGCTGGCTGAGGTTCTACACTATAATAAGGTGGAAGTCGGTCTAGGAGTCAAATTCGTCCGCGCTTTTGAACAGGCCCTCGCGATTGCGGCACAATTCCCGCTTGCCGGCTCGCCAGGTCCTGCGGCGACAAGAAAGGTCCTTCTCAAAGACTTCCCGTTCTCTGTATATTATCTTGACGAATGCGAGGAATTGGTTGTTGTGGCAGTAGCGCATCATACCCGACGTCCGGGATACTGGGTCGGTCGTTTGAAATAATACGAATTCGCAGTCAAAGAAGGAAAATCGGAGAAACCCTTCTTGTAAGAAGGGTTTCTCCGAACCCCATCCCAAGAACTTTTAGTAATTTGCCTTAATCCTGATTTTTCCAGCGGAAAAATCAGGCTTAAGGCAAGTGTCATAAGTTTGTTGGAAGGGTCTGGGGGACCTTTTTTACAAAAAAGGTCCCCCAGATCTTACTGCTTTGAAAGCGCATCGGTATAAAGCCACTGCGCCGCAAGCCAAGTGTCACAGTCGTTCTCGTAATCAAATTTCCGTCAGCATTCTCGAATTCGATTTCGTGAATGAAATCTGAGAGACACACTGGTCACTGATTTTTGCATCACGTCATGCAGCACCTTTTCCACGAACCCACTGTCCCTTGTTGCTCGCTCGTAATTCAGGGGACATAACACTTATTCCGGTTTCACCCAGCGCGGTTTCCTTCAATGGATACCAGTGGCAGCGAAGCGCTTTTAGTAACGGTCGAAGAATTGACCACGCGGAACCTTACCAAGACGCCACGGACGCAGAAAAGGAGACACGCATAGAAAAGACGTTAGTATGTGCTCGGAAATCTCGTCCGGAGAAAGATCCTTGCAGGGCCATCAATTGTAAAAGCCTTGAGATAGCATGGATATGCCACCAAGGGCCAGATTTTCCTTCCCGCAAAAGCTTTTTTCTGCTTGCTGGGCGTCAGAATGAGAGTTCAAGAAACCCCACCCCATAGAGTGATCGTCGATGCCGCCAGGAAAAACTTGCCTTTCTGTCATTTTGACGTGTATGAAACAGGGCATCTGTTGCATACAAGAAGCGCAGAGAGATCACTTCAGCAGCTGCCAACAGGACGGAAAGATGACTTCCAGGAGTAATCCGCGACAGAAGCAAGAATCCCACTCAAGCGTATTTCTGTCTGACTCCCCGGCAGACAAAGACGCTTTCGGACCACACGCGCAGATCGCCCAGGCGATAGCTGATATCATTTGTGATTCGACAGCTGACGGTGGAAAAACCATAGGGCTCACCGGAACCTGGGGCAGCGGTAAATCGACGGTTCTGGAAATGGTAAGAAAGAAGCTCAATGCTGTTCACGGTTTGGACTGCGTTGAAGCTAAGCTATTTGTCTTTGATTCCTGGGCTCACGAAGGCGACCCCCTTCGTCGGTCGTTTCTGGAAGAACTCGATGGTTTCCTCAGGTCCGAGAAGTGGGAGGAGTGCGGCAATTGGAAAGGCAACCTCAGAGCATTGAAAGCCATAACACAGCAGACGACGACAACAAGGGTGACTGGTTTGAGTAGGGTCGGAATATGGTTTGCCGCCCTTCTTCCGTTGGCCGTTGTTGCCAATAGTCTTCTAAACCATTACGGATTCGATTTTGTTTTTCCCTTCAAGATGTTAGGCGTCCCAGGATGGGTGGACTTCCTTCAATGGATCTCGGCTTTTCTTTTGATTATAATTGCCCTGTCGCCTCTTTTGATTCTCGTAGGGCGCAAGAAGACAGATCTGTCCGATAACCAGCACAACACTTCCTTCTCCCTATTGTTGCAGAAGACTCCAGAGGTCGAGACTCAATCATTTGAGCGCGAAGCGAATCCCACTTCTTTGGAATTCCGGGACTGCTTTTTGGAGATGATGGAGACGGTCCTGGATCCGCCCAATAGAAGACTTGTAATAGCTTTCGACAATCTTGATCGAATTGATTCCACAGAGGCACTTCAAATCATTTCTGCAATGAGGGTATTTATGGACCCTTTTATGGTAAGAGCGCATGACTATCTAAAGAAGTTGTGGATTATTCTTCCTATCGATACTAACAGTCTCGAAAAATTGTGGCAGCAAACAAGTCACATTCAGGACGATCATGAAAGGACTAACCCGTGTATGAACAAGAAAGGTGGCAATAATAATAACAAAGCTAATTCCGAGAGAGCCTCTGCGTTCGTTGACAAAATCATCCACATACGATTCCAAGTGCCAGAGCCCGTTCTAGTGGCTTGGCGGGATTATCTCATGACGATGCTTTCGATGGGGTTCCCAGATCCCGCCGTGATTTCTGATTCTGATGCTTCATTGATTGTGAGGCTGTTTTATCGAAAGGGAATACCCCGCGAACATCCCGTTGCTCCTAGAGATATTAAGACATTTGTCAATCAATTGGTGGCCCTTTATCGCGTGCGAACTGACATCCCACTGCCCATTCTCGCAGCCTACGTGCTGTATTTCAATGAAATCGAGAGCCCTGATATGGACTTTGGCCGAACGGACATTGTACCGACTACTGTTTCTCACCTTCTTGTTCCGTACCTCTCCGAGCATACCTTAAATGTATTTTTTGCAGCGTTGCGTTATCAGATCTCCATAGCGGATGCCCAACACACAACTATCAGCCCCCGAATTGTCGAAGCATTGGAACGTGGGGATTGCCAGTCAATAAAACGTGATATGGCTGAGGTAAAAGGCTATCCTGAGGTTTGCCTTCATGTTGTGGAGGACTGTTGCGCCTTAAATATTTCTGGGAACACGAAATCAATTATCCAAGCGGCGGCGGCGCTTCAACACATTGATGTCAAAGAGAATGCAATCTCGGCGCAAATTTGGGAACATTTGTACGTGGCTGCAAAGAACGCTCCAAAATTTTCTGGAGTGGAGTTAGAGACTGTTGATGGCTTCTTGGCTATCTTGCGTTACTCAAGAACGGTGAAGGGAAAAGAGCACCCCATCTTTCTGGCAAAACTATTGGAAAAGTTGGCTCATAGCCTTCCTGAGAGGGAGGAAGACATCAGATGTTGGATTGAAGGAGTGATCCCTATCCTACAACAAGTTCCTGATGAACATGGGAGTCTCATTGAGAACCATTTTAGAATTGAGCCAAGCCCCGCAACTTTTTCGTTATTGATTAGGGAGTTGGGTAAAGTTTATTTGAGTGAGGATCTTATAGTCATGTTCCGTCCCAATGTTGCCATTACAAAAAAGGGAAATCAGTTCTTCAGCAGTGTGTTGGATGACTTTGGCCGCGGTCAGCATTTGGAATCCAGAACCAATCCCATCTATATCCTCAAGAAGTATTCTGACAATTGGCCGTGGGAAACTGCATCACAATACGTCAGCAACACAATACTGTCTCGTTCAGACCAAAATTGGCGCTCTTTTTTTGGAGTTCTGCAAATTCTATTGTCATTAAAAATCCTCGCTTTAGGTCCATCTCCGACGACATCCGAATTGGATAACAGTATCTTGTGGGAGGGCCTGTATTTGTCTAGTAAAGAACGCCTGCCAATAGGCGTCGCCTATTACGCGTTCCTCAAATGGCTTTACTGGCCGGAAGGCCACGGTCACCCAAAGAACCTGGAGATGTCTATAAAGAAAAAATACAATGAAATGACTAACAAGCCTGGTGACTCGCAAGATGTCATTAGAGAGCTGGCGATTCTCGTTGTGCAGCTCCGAAGTGAGAAATTCTTTCACACTTTGCTCCACAATTTGAGGTTGGAGGAGCTTGAAAGTGAAGTCTCGGAAGAGGCTCGCAGAATAATTGAGCAGGAGGAGACTCGCAGAAGAGGTGATTATGAGAGGGCCCTTCACATCAATCCCCACAGGGAAGACACATGATAGAAGACTTTATCAGGGACAGCGCTGACGGAACATTTGCGAGACGTGCTGTATCTCACTATGTATGCAGCAACAGGCAAGAGCAAATCATGGCATCAGCGTCGCCCGACGATTTTCGCAATGAAGGATCACTACTACGGCTCTTCGACCTGCCTCAGAGCAGCTATCGAGGGTCTCGAAAGAGGTCAATCGCATTTTGGAAAACCTTCAGTGCAGCCTGACGCAAAGCCAAGCGGCCGGCGAAGACCGGCACGGACCACCGGCCGGCAGAGCGGACTTTGATCCACCACGTGGCTTGAGCGACAGGGTTGCGCGAGGCTACACGTATTAAAGCTCAGGTCCATCGCTTTTTCGGCGCCTACGGGAGCCCCTTGTCGGGCGTGTAGCCTTCTGTGCGAGTTCAATGAGCGAGAGGAGGGCGTTATTCACTGCCTCCTCATTTGGGAACACTTCAGCCACCTCTGGTCTGAGTACAACAATATTGCTTGACTTGCGAAGCCGCTCTGCGTATTTCCCACGCACTAGGCCCTCGGGAAAGTCTGAACGCTTATACTCGGGACGCAATTCGTTTTTGTCGATTCCGCTACTCTTCTTCATAGATCTTCCCGTCTTCCTTACTTCCTCCAGAAATCGAGGGGCACAGTACCTATTGTTTGTCTCAGTATAGTGGCCCTCTAAATTACCTCTCGAACGCCGGAACTTTCAGAATTCAGGTTGTTCATCCCGAGATAAGCGCTCGTTAGACGTTCTTTTCAGTCAAACGGCCTGACACGTACTTGTGGATAATGCTAGAAATTAGTGTCTGGTAAGGGATTCCTTCGTCCAGCGCCTTCTTTTGAATCGCCACCAAGTCTCTCTGTGACATACGGATGTTTACCCGCTTATCCTTAATGTCACGCTAGCGTATTTCCAAAACCACTCGGACTTCGTCGGCCTCGACCTGCGCAGGGGACGACCCGGAAAGCCCATTTGAAAACTCATTCAAGCGTATCCATAAGTTGTAATAGCCGTTCCACGTGGCCGATCACGGACTGTGCTTCAGAGATTATGGAGCAGCGGTCAAGACCGTGCGCGGGTGTTGGAAAATCATATCGGAACTGCACTGCGAAGTCAGTCAGATCCACAAGTGACTCAAACCTCTGGCAGTCCTCTTGAGCCGTACCCTCCAGCAGATTCAGGAGTAGCCTGAGGTCGTGCGTCTTGGGATAGGGGATCCCTCGTAGGGTCAACCATGCTTTGAGTGCTTTCTCGACCGCTTGTTGCGCGTGAAAACCGAAGACCGAATCTTCAAACGCTTCAGGATCGGGCATGTTCCGGATGGCCTTTAGGTCCACCTTGGCCAGCGTGAGCATCCTTTCTGCGTCTTCACGGTCTATCATAGAGGACCCTGCCTTCTCTTATGGAGCGGGCTATCACATGGTTTGTTGAGTCTTTCCACTTTTCGATCTCTTCAGGAGTGAATAAAAGTACGTCGATGGGAACGGGAAACCGCCAGAGGGCCTTTCGTATACGGCTGGACTCGGTCCACCGGGACCCCCCTTGAAATGACGATTCTTTTTCTACGATGAGGAGGTCCACGTCCGAATCCGGTCCTGTATTTCCTCGGGCTGCCGACCCGAAGAGAATGATACGGTCTGGATCGGAAGCTTCCACGATGGCCTTTACGATGTCCTCTATTATGGTACCAATCGTGTCTTGTGTTTCTGTCATGACCCGACCTCTTCGGGAATTCCGATTGTTCATCACGAGATAAGCGCTCGCTAGGCGTTCTTTTCAGTCAAACGGCCTGACACGTACTTGTGGATAATGCTTGAAAGTAGTGTCTGGTATGGGATTCCTTCTTCCAGAGCCTTCTTTTGAATCGCCACCAAGTCTTTCTGTGACATGCGGATGTTTACCCGCTTGTCTTTCTTGAATGTCGCATCAGCGTACTTCTGATACCGCTCTGACTGGGATTTCAGGTCTGATACCGATTGCCACTCGTCCCTATCGTAAGACTCCAGGATCTCCTTCTCTTCCGGGTCTAGCTTGCTCATTTGGTCTTCCTTTTTAGGTACTTCTTGGTGGCTGTCCGACTGGGAATGATGGTCTTGAGAAATACTTCAACTTCCGTTTCAATAAAGGGAACGAGGTAGGCATAGTCCTCTATGTTGACGATGAACATACGCTGGCCTTTGTACTTCTCCTGCTTTGGATGTTCGACAATTTCGGGTAGCTCATCGCGCTCGATGTGAAAGACGACTTCTTCAAAGGACACACCTCGGTCCTTCTTGAGCCGTTCGTTCTTTTCATCATTCCACGAGAAGTAATTCATACATAAATCTTATGTCCAATGTGTGCCTTTTGGCAACAGCAAAATCGGGGGCTATTGTTTGTTGCGCCGGTTATCTGAACAATACCTGATCGTATCTTATTCCCAGCATCTCATTGGCCTCATTGAGCCTCTTGTCATAGGTCCACATGGGGACTCCGGTTAGCAGGGCGGAGGCGGAAAGATGGACATCAATGTAGCCAAGGCCTTTTCCCATCAGATGGTTCAATTCTATGAACTGGAGTACCTCTTCGTGTTGCGCCAAGGTTGCCAGGGGAAGGAGTTGCATGAGAGAGAGGACTTCTGACATATTCTTCATGTTGCCACAGGCGAGCTCGCCAACAATATACGGGTGACACATCACTTGTCCATCGTTCAGCAGTTGTTTGAGGTCAGGGTCGCCCTCCCGAAGGTGACGTACCCACACTGATGTGTCTACAAGAACCATCTTCACTGCTCCGTGATTCTTCTCCGTGGAATGGTCTTCAAATGTTTCTCTGTCCCGCCCAATTCCGCCAGCCTTCTGGCGCCTTCTCTGGCTATCAAAGCTTCGAGGCCAAGTTTCACCAATGTGGTCTTTTC
>JACRDE010000427.1 GCA_016212935.1 Desulfomonile tiedjei
ACCCAGCAGATTCGGCAGCTCGCTGGTATGCGCGGCCTCATGGCCAAACCTACAGGAGAAATTATTGAGACTCCCATTGAAGCTAATTTCCGTGAGGGCCTCACGGTGTTGCAGTACTTCATTTCCACCCACGGTGCTCGAAAGGGTCTGGCTGATACGGCACTGAAGACCGCCAACTCAGGATACCTCACCCGGCGGCTGGTTGACGTCGCCCAGGATGCTATCATCAGCGAGCCCGACTGCGGCACGCTGGATGGAATTGAAATGGCTTCACTGGAAGAGGGCGGCGAAATCATAGAGCATGTCGCAGACCGTATTCTCGGGAGGGTCGCGCTGGAAGACATTGAGCACCCGTTCACAGGGGAAATCATTGTCAAGGCCAATGAGGAGATCAAAGAGGAGCACAGGGACAGAATCCAGGATTCGGGCATCGATCGAGTGAAAATCCGCTCAGTGCTCAGCTGCCAGTCCAGGCGGGGCGTGTGCAGTCTCTGCTATGGCCGTGACCTTGCTCACGGGAGAATGGTAAACATAGGTGAGGCGGTCGGGATAATAGCGGCGCAATCCATAGGTGAGCCGGGCACTCAGCTGACTATGCGTACATTCCACATCGGTGGAACAGCATCACTGAAGCGAAATATCATCTCGGCTCGTAAAAGAGGCCGCGTATCTTTTGAAAAGGAAAAAGACAAGACTAAAGCGATTGTGGTCTCGGATGAATTTACCATCGACACGCCCGAGTTGGATCGTTGGCTCATTGAAGACGGGCAGACCTTGAGAGAGAATTCCTTCCTGTTCGAAGGTCCCAACCACAAGATGGAAGAGGCGGAAAGACTCGGAGGAAAGATCGAGATTTCTCTCGACAGAAAGTCCTTTACGACAGTGGACGACGAAGGAAAGAAGCACCTGTTCCAGATTCCGAAAGACTTCAGGTTCGTGGTCAGGCACGGCGAAAGGGTTTCGCCCAACAGCTATATCTACGAATCCCCCCAAGAGCCTTCAAGAATGAACGAGCCCGAGAAACGGGGCGGAATCTTCCAGCTCATCGGAACGGAAGATGGCATGATTCGATTTCGGCTCTACGAACGCTATCCGGTAATGGACTATATGAACGTGAAAGTCCAGGAAGGTGATCGAATCGATTCCGAAGGTCAGGTCCTTCTGGAATGGTTGGGTTCAGGATCCTCGGAGCTCTTCTCCCGCAATGAAGGTAGGGTCAAGTTCCTCGAGCTGAAGACAGTCGTTAACCGTGACGGCGAACGAGTTGTCATGAACCGAAACGGCTACATTGCGATCACCGACGATAAAGGACGAGAGAGAGAGCGTAACAAGGTCATATACGGCGCTCGACTGAGGGTACAGGATGACGAAGTGGTAAACCGGGAAACCTTGCTGGCTGAGTGGGATCCTTACACGATTCCCATCATCACGGAGGTGTCCGGACGGGTAAAATTCGGCGATGTGATCGAAGGCCTCACCATGAACGAACAGGTGGACGAGGTAACGGGTCTCTCGCGAAAAGTGATCGTCGAATACAAAGACAAAGACACTGAAATCCGTCCGAGGGTGTCCATAAAGGACGAACACGGTCGAACCATCAAGGTGGGTGATTCTGAGGCACGTTATCTCCTTCCTGTCGGCGCGAACATCATGACCAAGGAAGGTGAAGAGATTCACGCTGGCGACGTAATCGCCAAGATTCCACGTGAAACCACAAAAACCAAGGACATCACGGGTGGTCTCCCGAGAGTCGCGGAGCTGTTCGAGGCGCGCAAACCCAAGGAGTTCGCTATTATCTCCGAAATCGATGGTATCGTGAGTTTCGGAAAAGATACCAAGGGCAAACGCAAGGTTATCGTGACTCCCGAACTCGGTGAGCCCAAGGAATATTTGATACCCAAAGGAAAGCACATTTCAGTGCATTCCGGAGATTGGGTCCAGGCAGGTGAAGCCCTGATGGAAGGGTCGACGAACCCGCACGACCTTTTGGGTATCAAGGGCGAAAAAGACCTTGCCAAGTACCTGGTGGACGAAGTCCAGGAGGTCTATCGACTCCAGGGCGTGAAGATAAACGACAAGCACATAGAAGTGATCGTGAGACAGATGCTTCGTCGTGTGCGCGTAAAGGAAGTGGGTGATACCGATTTCCTCGTGGGTGAGCAAATAGAGCGATCTGTTTTCGAGGAAGAGAACAACCGCGCAATGCAAGCCGGTGGGGTCCCCGCTGTGGGCGAGCCGTTGCTGCTCGGAATCACCAAGGCGTCGCTGTCTACTGATTCATTCATCAGCGCGGCGAGCTTCCAAGAAACCACCAAGGTACTGACTGAAGCTTCCCTCTCAGGCAAGATAGACTATCTGCGCGGCCTGAAAGAGAACGTGATCATGGGACGGCTGATTCCTGCCGGAACAGGTCTGGCCCGTTACAAGAATCTCAGGATCGATCACTCGGATGACGAGGCTGAACGCCCTGCGAGAGAAAAACGGCAGGCGTCCGTGAGTTACCAGGAATCCGCGTAAAGAAGGCGACGCGCAGTCCGGCCGGTGCTGGTCTACGCGCTGATCGTACGACGTTCCGGGGGGACCTCAAGTCGGCCCCCCCGGACAAACCCGAAAAGAAGTCGAACCGAGACCGGCCCCCACGAACCGTGGCCGATCTTTTTCCCCCGGGACGCTTTATTGAAGATATTTCCCGGACCAACCAATGCCTTCTAGCAGCGTGTTTCCAGCTGCCGGTCATGCCGAGACCCTGGATTCGTCAGCATTCACGGGTTCTTTGGAGAAACATGGGTTCGAAGAGCCTAGGTTTCGTGCCGGAAACGAAAAGGCTTGACAAGGTGGGGATTCTTTGAGCATAATGCTCGGATACTATTTGGAGGTAGTCGCGTATGCCGACAATTAATCAGCTGGTCAGAAAAGGAAGGGAACGGCCCAGGAAGAAAACCTCCGCGCCCGCACTGACCAACTGCCCCCAACGCAGGGGAGTTTGCGTGAGAGTCTATACGACCACGCCCAAGAAGCCCAACTCAGCGTTGAGGAAGGTTGCCAGGGTTCGTCTCACCAATGGGTACGAAGTCACCTCCTATATCCCCGGAATTGGTCACAATCTTCAGGAGCACTCTGTTGTCCTAATTAGGGGCGGGAGAGTAAAAGACCTCCCTGGTGTTCGTTACCATATTATAAGGGGTGCTCAGGACGCATTTGGTGTGCAGGATCGTAAGCAGGGGAGATCAAAATACGGAACTAAACGACCGAAGTAACCCCTGATCTGATTCGAGAACGTTCAGCCTTAAGCAGCTGACGCATGCGGGATTGAAGAAATAACGGGTCCAGGTAAACCGCCGATGAGGCGGGGTAGGTTTAGAGGGGATCAATAGAAGGTTAACGAGCGGAGATACCGCCGAGGCCTTCTGGACCTTTCCAACCTGGAAGCTGCCCGGCGCAGCCCGTTCTAGACCTTGGAATATTTTACAGGGCACTGGCCCTATGGAGCAGCACTTATGCCTAGAAAAGGGAAGGTTCCAAAAAGGGATGTTTTGCCGGATCCCAAGTACCATAGCAAACTGGTTGCCAAGTTCATAAATGGGATTATGTGGCAGGGCAAAAAGCCAGTGTCTGAAGCCATTTTCTACGACGCATTCGAGATCATGGCGAAACGGGTCAACGAAGATCC
>JACRDE010000430.1 GCA_016212935.1 Desulfomonile tiedjei
CCCCCGGAGAACCAGCATGGGAGGATTCGTATGCACAACGGAGTTCCTGATCCGTTTTCCGGCCGCGTGTGCTGCGATCCGATTCAGAATCAGTTTTCTCTGTTCCAGTTGGGGAAGCATCCTGTCCTGCATGCGCTCGAAAATGTATTCCTTGTCGCCTATGGTGATTTCCTTTAGACGAGTCGGGTCGAACCCGAGATCCATGAGATCTCCGATGGTCATTGCATGGCTTTGAGGTGCCCCTATGTTATCCAGCCACGCTGTCAGATTCGGTCTGCGGTAATTAGGGAGCGCTTCTATGGTACGGGCAGGGTTGTTTTTCAGCGCTTCCGGTAAATGCAGCCAGAGCTCTTTGTCTCCGGACTGGAATAGAGGATTGGTTGCGAGTTCTTTCGGCGCGTACGACTGGATCGGCAATGCACGCACTTTGGGGTCCAGTTCGATCTGTTCCAGGGATTCGCCTCCGGTATAACCGAGCAGTCGTGCGATCCTGCGTCTGAAGCCGAGAAGTTTCGTCACGAACCGTGTGAACATGAATCGCATCAAGGGATCGTTTTCCCCCGCTTTTATAGTGTTCTCAAAATAACCGAGGAGCGCCGAGTACAGTTCCTTGAACTCTTCGATTGTACGTTTCACCATCAACTCGTTGTCCCGCATATCTATGTGGGGCCGTTTTCTCTTTATGTGATGAACGAGCTTCAGAACAGGATCTCTGAGGTCTTTCCCTGCAAGCGAGGGAGGAATGTACACCATGTACACGCCGTCCCCGTTCACGGTAGGCGTGCCGATGACTGCTTCAATAGGCTGCCATTCCAGCTTTGTATAGATGTCAAATGTCGGATCTTCTTCTGGGATAATATTGTCCAGAATTCCTACCGCCGATTTCTCGATGAGGAAATCCCTGAACACCTCCAATATCCGATTTCCAAGCCCCTTTTTCCTGAACGGAACCGCAACCTCAACGTAAACCAGGTAATAGCAAGGAATCGGCTTCTTGAGGTACATCATATTGAGGCGGCCGAGATTTTCACCTGATTCAGCATTTATTTCAAACACCTTGAATCCGTTGCTCGAACGGTCCGACTTCAATCTGTCTATTGTCGCCCCGGAAACCGTTGCATTTACCAGATCGCCCAAGTCATGAAACAAATCGGCCACAATAGGAGAATTGGCTGACCCGAGCCGGGCGCCCTCTTCGATCAGGTTGATGAGAGCCAGTTTTTCATTTACGCTTAACCGCTTGGGTTCCTTCAGGATGTCTCCTGCGGCAGATTTGCTGGCCGAAGGTTTTATCATTGAGTTCCTCTTACTAACGCGTTTGCCCTTTTGCGCAAAAAAAAAGCGGAGCAGCTGCTCCGCTTTGAGTTCGATATTTGTGGATCGTCACACTCAGCGCAGCAGCACCGGGAACCTCGTGCTAAAATAAAAGTAATAATAAGCGCTGGCTATGACTATCACGGATCTTCTCCTCTAATTAGCTCACTTTAGCCTGATCCCCGAATCCTGTCAACTCCTGTTTTGCACATGCGCGCAAATTTGGCCTGATTGTAATGCGAACAGGCATGAGACATCTCCCTCGGTCTCACGAAATACTCACGACGGTTCGTCCTGTTTGCTTGCCCTGAAGAATCAGCTCTATGCGCTCATCAAGCTGATGCAGAGCGATCTCAGTGCTGATTTTGTCGAGGTGATCCAGTTTCCACTCGTTGGCCAACCGATCCCAGACCTTCAGACGAAGATCTCGCGGACAATTCACAGAATCAACTCCCAGAAGGCTTACCCCTCTTAGAATGAACGGATACACCGTGAGTGCAAGATCTGGGGATGCGGCGTTCCCGCAGCAGGTCACAGTCCCGCCGTAATTCACCGATCGTAAGGCAGTGGACAAAATGGGGCCACCCACAGTGTCAATCGCACCTGACCATAGCGTTTTCAAAAGCGGTTTTCCCGAATTGTCCGTTGCTTCTTCAACACTCAGGACCCCTTTTGCTCCAAGATTCATGAGGTAACCTCGTGCGTCCACTTTGCCGTTGACAGCGACAACCTGATAACCGATTTTCACGAGAATGGACACGGCTACACTGCCGACCCCGCCCGGTGCCCCTGTGACGAGAACCTCACCTTGATCTGGCAAGACTTTTGCCGTGAGCTTGTATACAGACAAGGCAGCGGTAAAACCTGCAGTCCCGTATATCATACTATCACGTAAGGAAAGACTCGCTGGTCGTTTCACCACCCAGTCAGCAGGGACCCTTATGTACTCGCCGAAACCACCGGATGTGTTCATGCCCAAGTCGTATCCGGTCACTATGACTTCGTCACCCGGGCGAATGTCTTGAACGGAGCTTTCCTCGACAACTCCTGCAGCGTCCACACCGGGAGTATGGGGGTACTTTCTGGTTACACCTCGATTCCCGATCGCGGAAAGGGCGTCCTTGTAGTTCAGAGAGGAATACTTGACGTGGATCAATACATCGCCTTGAGGCAGTTCGTCGATAGACCTCTGAACAATTTGTCGCGTGAACTTGCCGTCAGCGGACTCGGTTACCAGCATCGCTTTGTACGCCCTATGATTCATTGATCTTTCTCCCGTCGTGTATTTGATGAATAATTCGGGCTCTCAGTCCAATTGCGGCCGGACTATTCCCACATGAGCGGATTCGGCTTCGTGTGAGGCGGCCTGAATATCAAGATAACGTTTGAATCGCCGGTGGGTCAAGAAAAGTCTAGATGTATCGAAATGAGGTCAGGGGAGCATGCGTTGACTTATCACCATGTTCCCCCTTTTCCAGGGGGACAATGGCCGCTACTTTGGCCCATTCGGGGGCTTGACGTATGCGGCAAATTGCTAAAAGTTCTTGGGATGGGGTTCGGGGAAACACTGCTTACAAGAAGGGTTTCCCCGATTCTTTCGTTGGTATTACGCGGCGGCCAGCGAGCGGCCCTCGTGAAAGGCCTTGAGATTTACGTCGACGAGTTTTGGCTTGAGGGACTCTTTGAGCACTTTTTCGTAAACGTCCGCGGGAATGTCCAGGTACTTGGACAAGATTCCGAGGAAAATCACGTTAAGCACCCTCGGATTTCCCATTTTTTGTGCAACAGAGATGCCGTCAACCACCACCGCATCAGGGACCTTTTCTTTGATCTTCTGGACGACGTCGGGCGGATAGTCCTGTTTCCCGGTGAAAACGGCAGGGGGAAGAATTTTCTGATCGTTCAGGATCACTTTTCCTTTTTCGGACAGGAAGGGAAAATATCGTATGGTCTCGATCTGTTCGAATGACAGCAGCACGTCGGCTTCTCCGAGTGTAATAATCGGGGAACTCACAGACTTGCCGAATCTGATGTGACTCGACACTGACCCGCCCCGTTGAGCCATACCGTGAATCTCGTTCTTTTTCACGTCGTATCCGTAGGCAGCAGCTACCCGTCCCAGCACGTCGCTGGCCAGAATGATTCCCTGGCCTCCGACCCCGACTATGAGCACATTGTAAACCCGATTGTTCTCGCTCATTATGCCTCCTTGATGCAGTCAAACTTGCATACTTCCTGGCAAGTTCGGCAGCCTACGCAAAGCAGTTCGTTGATTTTGGAATAACCCTTGCGCTTTTCGCCTTCCTTGGGCTCTTCGATCTTCACGAATTCCAGAGCAGGGCACCCTGTGTTTATGCAGCTCTTGCACCCCTTGCACAGTTCTGCCTCTATTTTGAGCGGCTTATCCGGCAGAATTCGTTCAGTCTTTAGAAGTGCACAGGGAGCACGGGCAATTATCAGGGAGGGTTCTGCTGCCTCAAGTTCTTCGCCAATCACCTTTTCCGTGTCTTTGACATTGTAGGGATTTATCGTGCGAATCCTCTTGAATCCGAATGCTTCCGCCAGCTTTTCGATATTGGCTGAAATAGTCGGGTCCTGTCTGAGAGTGAAACCGGTTCCGGGGTGAGGTTGGGCCCCTGTCATTGCTGTGGTTCTGTTGTCCATTATGACAACAGTCGTTGAGCCGCCATTGTAAGCGAGTTCCAAAAGCGGAGTCATTCCGGAATGGAAAAAGGTTGAATCCCCGATCACCGCTACGGCCTTGCCCCTTGCCAGATCTCCCAGACTTCTATCCAATCCGGAGGCAATGCCGATGCCCGCACCCATGCACAGGCAGTTGTCCAGCATACCTACAGGCGGCAAAGCTCCCAGAGTGTAACAGCCGATGTCGCCGGCAACGTAGACTTTGTTCTTTTTCAGCGCGGTGAAGGTGGCTCTGTGAGGACATCCGGGACACATATTGGGTGGCCTGAGCGGCACATCGATATCAATGGGCCCGATGCTCTTTGCCTTCGACGATCCGGTAAGCGCCTTTTCTACTTTTTCCGGCGAAAGCTCTCCACACAGGCCTGTGAGCTCTTTGCCTTCAACCTTGATTCCCATCAGTCGGATGGCTTCCTCTATAAAAGGATCCAATTCCTCTATGATTACGATTCTCTTCACCTTGGAAGCGAAATCCCGAATCATCTTTTCAGGCAGCGGCCAGACCATGCCCAGTTTCAGGAACGACACGTTAGGGAATGCTTCACGGGCATACTGGAATGTTATACCGGAGGAAATTATACCAAGCGAATCATCGCCCATTATAACCTTGTTGTAAGGAAAGGTCTCAGCGAACGCAGCAACATCCTTAAGCCTCTGTTCCACGACAGGGTGGCGCTTTCTCGCCATTGCTGGAAGCATGACAAACTTCATGGGGTCTTTTTTGAGGCCGAGTTCCCTGAGGCCTTCGGTTCTGGGTTTGGTCTCAACGAGTGACATGGAGTGGGACACCCTAGTAGCACTACGCAGTATTACGGGGGTATCGAATTCTTCGCTTATCCGCAGAGCTTCTCCAATGAGGTCTTTTGCCTCCTGGCTGTCTGAAGGCTCAAGGCACGGAACTTTCCCGAACTTTGCAAAATTTCGGGTATCCTGTTCGTTCTGGGATGAATGCATTTCCGGATCATCGCATACTACGATCACCAAACCACCGTTGACGCCGGTGTACGAGAGGGTCATAAAAGGGTCTGCAGCCACATTGAGCCCAACATGCTTCATGCATGCCATGGCTCTTGAGCCTCCATACGCGGCTCCTGCTGCGACCTCCAAGGCCACTTTCTCGTTAGGGGCCCACCCGGCTTTGATATCGGGGTAGCGCTCGCCGATGTACTCCAGGATCTCAGTACTGGGAGTTCCCGGATAAGCCGAGGCCAATCGGACGCCGTATTCGTAGGCCCCTTGCGCAATGCCTTCGTTTCCTGACATTAGCTGTTTCACGGCTGCTTCACCTTTCCTTAGATCTACCGGCAGTGCCGGCTATTGAACCCGCGATGGGTTGATTCACGTAGAGACTAAGATGTTTGCTTGTTCATACTTTTTTGGGGATTCCGGGGATGGAGCAGAACCGCCGACAAACATCCTAGACGCTGTTTGGTATCGTGTCAAGAATTTCAGTGAAATGTGGATGCGTTCTAGTAAGTGGTTTGAGAGTATATTGGATTATACGGTATGATTAAAGGATATAAACATCATTTGAATAACCGATTTGCTGCAAGGCCGGTTCACCATCATGAAACCGCCGGATGTTGATCGCTTCTCGTCGCAACTAAGGTCCACCACGCCAGCATCTTGATGAAGCCTGTTCTGGAGCCATCTAGACCGACATTCTTTTTTTTGTATTGATTTTTGTGACGTAAAATGTTAAATATACACAACTATTTTATCAATGTGAGCGCGAGAACACCATGCTGCGTATTCTTATGATGTTGGGTTTGGGGTTGTTGGTGAATTTTTCTTGTTTGCTCAACGCCTTATCGGCCGAGCCTGACCGCCGAGGACGTCCGGAAGAGCCGGCTTATGCTGGAACTCTTGCCGGAAGCATAGGAGATCTTCTTTTCAGAGATTTCCCAACTGCAGGAGCGGGAACTGAGGAAAGATTTCCCCAAGGCCGCCCAAGGTCAGCTTCCAGTCCTGCACTAATGGACCGCGGCCAAATGGAGTCTGTGCTGAAACCCTCTGGCACCATGGCTTCTGTGGGGAATCTCCCGGCAGTGCCGGATACCGAGTCCGCAATAGATGCCAAATACAGATTCTTGGAGATTGAGGTCAGCCACTCCATGCATACCTTCAAGCTTTGGGGTGTATCGCCGACTGGAATGAGAGACAGTCTGTACGAGTGCCGGATCGGGCTTGGATCTTCCGAGTTCCCTACGCCGGTCGGGACCTACTTTGTGACGCATATTTACGACGATAGTCCCTGGTGGATACCACCCAAGGACCGCGCTTGGGCAGCCGGCGATTCTCCCAGCCGGACTGTGTACGGGGGTACGATGGCTCCACTGCTGAAGAAAAGGCCTCTCAGCAGGAAGAAGATTTCGGACCCCGAAGACATGATCGAAGGTCCCATGAAATTCGACGATTACGGATACAGATTTCACGGGACAAACGCTCCTCGCAGCATAGGACACAACCAGTCCCACGGTTGCGTCAGAATGTTGTCAGATGATGCGCGTAAGGTTGCTTCCTTGATCAAAGACTATGTGGGTGCCGCTGATAGACGTGAATCCGAAAACGGCACCTTCGTGATACTCAATGCTCCTGTAAGACTCAACCTTGTGAAATAGAATCTAGACAGATGTTCTCGGGGAGACCGGTTAAAGCTGTCTTCCCGGTTTTCTCATGAATTCTGTCTATACAACCCAAAGCGATTCGCCTCCGCTTCCCCACACGTCGGGGCTCCATTCACCTAGAAGTAATTTCGGTGCCTTGAGGAAACCCTCCGAAGCCGCAATGCACGAAGCTGTAGGGCCAACGAGTTAACGCAGACTGTCTAGAAATTTTACAAAGGGCGGTCAGCCATTTCTTAACGGTTCTGTTGTCCAAGTTAGTCGCTTCAGGCACGGATTGAGGCCGTGTATCGAAGACTGTGCACAATCGTGACAAAAATCAGCATGGCGAATTCCGGAGAAAAAAGTCTTCGTGGTGACGATTTTGTCAGCGACAAAGTGAGTTCTGAACTGCACTCAGTGATTGATGAGGGACTAAGCCGCGTCATTCCGCATAATTAATGGAATGTGAATTAGATCTCCGCGATTATTATATATTTATCTTAGCTATTTTGCTTGACATCTCCTTAAAGCAATAATAGATCTTGTTTAGATCAGGAAGGAATTTTCCACCAAGCGGTTGTAAGCATTCCCTGATGCGTGGTATATTTCATTGCTTTCTCCGAACATCGCACTGCCGATGCGAGTCTCAGATGGCAAGTCGGTTATAACGAGAGTGGAGGAGTGCGTTTGATGCTCCTCCAGGCGGCGCAGTATTGATCATGAACACAAGGTGAGATGATGGCGAAACTTCAAATACCGCAGCAACACGTGGCAGGGTTGATCAAGATTCGAATACTAGATGGCGAACGCCTCAATGAATTGACGGCTGCGTTGGTGGATGCTCCTCCGGTATTACAGCGCAAGGAACTGATGACTTGGCTTGCTACCAGAATGACTTCGATCGCAGAATCAGAGCTTGATGAGATCTTAGGAACATTGATAGGTATGTCCTCGACGCTATTTCAGTTTAATTTGTCGTCGCCAGAGTTCGCTGAACGTGTTTGTGAGGCGATGCAGCAGAGTGACAATGAAGAATTGACACTCATTGACAAAGATCGTGAAGGGTTCAAAAATAGGCTAATCCAACTGCTAGACCTTGAATCCTTATTGTATCCCGCGAAAGCCTTCAATATTTTATATGACCACGAGCGCGTGTTTATACAAGCTAGCGCAGTAACGGATGTCCGAGCCGTGTTCGGTCCAGATCCTGAGGTTCCCCCGCGGGCAGCAGCGATTATTCATATGCTCAATATTACTTGTCAACGGGGTGATGAAGAAGAAAATATCTATGTCGCTATGGACACACAGGATCTTGAATCGCTGATCGCTACTCTTCGGCGCGCTCTCTCCAAAACGAAGAGCCTAAAGAAAGTTTTAGGTGGGGCTGGTATCACCTGTCTGAATCCGGAATGAGGTCATTATGCAAGCAGTCAAACAGACCTTCTTGGAAGGGACGATCCGAAAGAAAAGAGTCGACTGGGGGCAAAAAACGAGAAGTTTGGTACGTGAGGAGTCTTTTGGCTTGGCCAAGCGAAAGCATTTTGACAAGTGGACTGAAATACGACCAGTTGTTCCGCGACAACAGGTCCTATTCTGTCGACTTGAATACTCGGAACTCGATATAGAAGAGACTTTTCGTCGCTTAGTCGAAGAATGGCGCACCGCTACATTGCTCAGTTCATCGATGACTGAGATGTGCATGCACCCAGCGTACGTGCGAATCATTGGTTTAGGAAGGCCTGTGGTGCCACTGTTGCTTCGAGAACTGCTGACCAATCCTGATCATTGGTTTTGGGCGCTTTTTGCGATAACTGGAGCGAATCCGGTCAATCCGAGCGATGCAGGTGATTTGGCAAGAATGACCGAGGCCTGGATTCGATGGGGCAAGACGCACGGGTACATTTGAATGTGTCCACACCGCTCTTTCCCGAATCTGATTCTTGAGGGATACAGCATAACCAGCCCTCGGGATGCTCGGTACAACTGCATCGCCTGGGCCGCTCAGTGCACTACAAGATTTTGGTGGCCGGGCCCGCCGGGCCCGCCATATTCTTACTGGCCAAGTGGGTTAAGAGATGATGAATCCATAGAGTCTTTCGTAAGCGCTTTTGAAGCACTCGGATACGAAGCATGCACTGATGATTCGTACGAGGTGGGATACGAAAAAGTGGCTCTATATGCCAAAGGGCCGAAACCTACCCACATGGTGCGTCAATTGCCAACAGGATCATGGACCAGCAAATTAGGTAGGTCGGTGGACGTTGAACACAGCACATTGAGGGGATTGGAAGGCACCGCATACGGTCATGTTGCGGTGATATTGAAGAGGAGGAGTCCTTAAGGAACAAAGAATGGCTTGCCTTTGGTCGTTGGACTTGTCCGTCTTTTTTCCATTTGAGCTCCGCAACGCGAACTTCCAATTTGCCAAGGAATACATGCGCTCGGGATGCCATCTCAGCGCATTTTGGTGATCCTGGGCTGCCCAAATCGACAGTTGGACATTCACAACAAGGTCCTCGAGTTTATCTCGGTACCGAACAGTGTCTTTTCTGGCCAAAGCTTTTCCCACATGACCTCCAGCCCAATGTGCAAGTCCTGTGTCGCTATTCCTGTGGTTTCCCCTTCTCGCTGGCGCTTCATTACAGGGACAGTGCTTTGGCGGGAAAGGGTCGAGAACTAAAACAGACTCGTTTCGCGCCCAGTTGACATCCGCCACATTCGGGTATAACCGTTATATATAAATCCGATAGCAAGGACCGATGATGGCGTCTGAAAAGGTTAGGCTTACCACTCTGGCCAAGTCTTCAGGCTGAGCGGCAAAAGTGGGTCCGGGGGACCTGGACCAAGCGCTCAAAGGACTTGAAATTCCGTACGATCCGAACGTTCTCGTGGGCTTTTCAGGATCAGAGGACGCGGGTGTGTACAAGATTAACGACACGACCGCAATTGTTCAAACCATAGACTTTTTCACTCCCATTGTAGATGATCCCAGAGTGTTCGGAATGGCCTCTGCTGCCAACTCCCTAAGTGACGTCTATGCGATGGGCGGCAGGCCGATAACAGCGATGAACGTGGTATGCTTTCCGGTAAAGAAACTGGGGCTGGAAATCCTGAGGGGCATACTTGAAGGCGGCCTAGAAATTTTGAGGCAAGCGGGCGTGGCACTCATGGGCGGCCACAGTGTGGAAGACGACGAACCGAAGTACGGTCTATCAGTTACCGGAATAGTGCATCCCGACCGCATCATGACCAATTCCGGGCTTAAGCCCGGGGATCGCCTGATCCTAACCAAAGCAGTTGGAACCGGCGTCATTGCCACTGCGATCAAGGCCGGCTTGGCCACCCAGGCGTCTACGGACGCGATGATCGCCTCTATGTGCACCGTCAATAAGGTTGCCTCAGAGGCGGCGGTCCGTTTCAGCTTGAAAGCCTGCACCGATATAACCGGCTTCGGGCTTGCCGGCCATCTGGTGGAAATGGCCAGGGCAGGAAAGTGCAGGATACGAATTAAAGCAGAAACCGTACCCTTTCTGGAAGGTGCGCGAGACGTAGCCTCTATGGGACTCATTCCGGGTGGTACTTATTCCAACCGAAAATTCTTCAGCTCTTGGATAACCCTTGAGCCAAGCGTACCCACTGACGTTGCAGACCTAATTTTCGATCCCCAGACTTCCGGGGGGCTTGTTCTAGGCGTTCAGGCAGAAAAGGCCGAGGCATTCATGGCTGAGCTGATCTCTGACGGTGTGTCCTCAGCCGTGGAAATCGGGGAAGTGCTCCAAGCCGATCAGGACGGTCGTGTGGAAATAGTCTAGGTCGATCTGTGCGAATCGTCTCCTGCGATCGTGGCTTGATGTCAGTTGCTTTCAGAAGAGTAAGAATGGGGGGACCTTCTTTGTAAAGGAAGGTCCCCCCAGACCCCCTCCAAGAAACTTTTAACACTTGCCGGAATCCGCATTTCTCGTCGAGAAATGCGGATTCCGGGAGATGCTAGAAGTTCTTGAAAAGGGGTTTGGGGAGAAACTTCTTACAAGAAGTTTCTCCCCAATTCTTACCTCTTTGAGCGCAAATCCATATTAGCCCTAATTTCCTGAATGTCCCCAATCTCTCTCTATGGCGTAATCGAGATATTTGTGGACGAGATCTTCCGTAATTTGGGGAACTTTCAGATCCGGCAGTGCCGAGTCAATGTTCGTTCGATCAAATCCGGGATTATTGGAAAAATGAAATAGGATTGCCTGCATTTGCCGCCACACCATCCGTTCCACTCTGTTCCTGGGCTGAGTGAACGGAGCGCCCGCGCCGGCGAAGCGGAATCCACCGAGATTGAATCTCTCGCAGATCAAATCCAGCGTCCATTGGTGGGTAGGTGGGTCCGGATGCGTCAGGTGAAAGATCCTGTTGTGATTATTGGGATCTTCGATCAGGCGAACAGCTGCCTTGGCCACATAATCTACCGGAATAATGTTAGTGGTACCAGAGGGGTCAGCGGGGATGTTTATGTTCAGGTCGCGACGATTATAGCTCGAATCTTCGCCCATCAATC
>JACRDE010000039.1 GCA_016212935.1 Desulfomonile tiedjei
AGGTCCTCGCCCATTATTCCGGTGGGCCGAGTTAATAGTATTACAATAAGAATCGAAAAGGCTGTGGCGTCTCTATATCCTGACCAATCCGGCCAAATTGCAACGATGAGGATTTCCCCCAAGCCGAGGAGCATTCCTCCTATCGCGGCTCCTGTGACACTGCCGATTCCTCCCAGCACAGCAGCTACAAAGGCCTTCAATCCTGGGATCACCCCCATGAAGGGTTCCAAGGCCGGATACTTAATGCACCACAGCATTCCGCCGGCGGCCGCAAGCGCTGACCCCAAAGCAAAGGTAAACGAAATGACTCGGTCCGCGTCCACTCCCATGAGGCGAACGGTTTCTACGTCTCTTGAAATGGCCCTCATCGCCATTCCCACTCTTGAATGTCGGAGTATCCAAATGACGCCCAACAGAAGAGCGACGGTGATGGCGAGAACCCAAATTGAGAGCTTGGGGATGGACACGCCCCAGAGATGAAGGGCGCCGTCAAAAAGCGGGGGCGTGGGAAAGGTCTTGGGCCGTCCGCCTATGAGAACCAGGCCGAGGTTTTCCAACAGGAACGAAATTCCTATGGCGGTGATCAGGGCGCTTATCTTCGGGCTTCTCCTGAGCGGTTTGTAAGCGCCCCGATCTATCAGTATTCCCAGGACCGCCGTGAGCGCCACTGAAACGGCGAACCCCACAGGCCACGGCAAGTAAAAAACAACGATCCCGAAATAGGCTATGTATGCGGAGACCATCAATAGGTCCCCGTGCGCGAAGTTGATGAGGCGCAAAACTCCGTAGACCATCGTGTATCCAATGGCCAGCAATCCGTAGAAACACCCCAGGGTGAGTCCGAAAACAACCTGCTGAACTATAAACGCTAAATCCAATACGTCACCACTCTGCCTACCGTACGCGGTTCCGCGAGAGTCCTCGTCTAAGATGGGTCAATTCTCCCCAACAAGGAGGAATGCTCCGGGAAGAGTTGCCTTGAAACGCGGCGTTCGAGTTCTTACCTATTTCGGAGGCTCTATGGTTCTGACGAAGACGAACTTCCCGTCCTGCACTTTATTGAGGACCATAGCTTTTATCGGGTCGCCGTTGGGTTTCATTGTTACCTTACCGCTGACACCGTGGAAATCCTTGGTATTCACGAGGGCTTCTCGAATTTTTTCCGGTTCGGCTGAACCCGCTCTTTTTATGGCATCAAGGACTATGAAGTAGGCGTCTGCTCCCATGGCTGTGAATGCATCCGCTTCCTTTCCATATTCCTTATGAAATAGGTCCAGCCATTTGCGGCCGCGTTCGCTGTCGACCATGTCTCTGTGGAAGTGTGTGGTGAAATAAAGGCCTTCCACAGCCGGTCCGCCGAGCTCGATGAGTTCGGGGGCCTGAACCCCGTCGCCTGCAAGAATTGGAGCTTTGAGTCCCATTTCTCGAGCCTGTTTGGCCAGAAGGGCGCATTCCGTGTAGTAGATGGGAGCGTAGATGAGATCCGGGTTTGTGCTCTGGATACTGCTCAACTGAGGTGTGAAGTCTCTGTCGCCACTCTTGAACTTGGTGTCCGACACGATTTTGCCGCCTGCCTTGATGAACTCCCTTTTGAAGAAAGTAACAAGACCTACGGAATAGTCCTGGGAAATATCGTAGATCACTGCGGCGGTTTTGGCCTTGAACTGCTCTGTGGCAATCTTGGCAGCCACTTGACCCTGTTCCGTATCGATGAAGCACACTCTGAACACGTACTTGCGGCCCTGAGTGACCAGCGGATTGGTAGCGGTTGGAGAAACCATAGGAATCTTGCGGCGCTCGGCGTGATCCGTACCTGCAAGAGTGTTGCCTGAGATCATCTCACCGATTATAGCAACCACCTTGTCCTTTTCTATAAGTCTTGAAACCGCGTTGGCGGACTCCACCTTATCCGATTTTGTGTCCACCAGCCTGACTTCCACCGGCCGTCCGAGGACTTCAGGTTCCATTTTTCGCGCGATGCTGATGCCGTCCCAGCCCATCCCGCCGTATGCAGCCACATTTCCGGTCATGGACAGATACGCGCCGATGACAATCGGTTCTGCCGAAAAAGCCGGTGCTGCCAATATTAGTGACCCCAGAATCGCAACCAGTATCCTCACCATGATCTCCTCACCTCACGCGCAAGTATTTTAGCTTTCCGGGCCGCTATTACGGCCGGAACGTTATGATCGAAGATGGGTTCGTACTGAAAATGTGATTGTTGCTCGCTTTGGGAAAGTTCTTTCGTTTGCCGAGGATTTCGATCGGAACCTCGGCCTTGAAACGCGACCCCCATATAAACAAAACCTAAGCCGAAAGTAAACGCTTAACCTTTGACGAAAAGGCTTCCCGAGTGTATGTATTTCCTCTATGAAAAACCACAAAAATCTCAGAATAGGAGTGATTGGTGTCGGTACGATGGGCCAGCACCACGTTAGGATCGTTTCGAATACACCCGGTGTGACTCTTGCCGGGCTTTATGACCCCGACGCGGCCAGAGCCGCGGAGATCTGCTCTCGTCACGGCTGTGTTTCCTTTACAGATCTCGACGCGCTGTTGGACAGATGTGATGCAGTATGCATAGCCTCACCAACGGTGACCCACCTGGATCTAGGAAAGAAGTGCCTGGAACGGAAGCTTCACGTTTTGATGGAAAAACCGCTGGCGCATGATCCGGCCTCGGCCGCGGAGCTAGTGGACTTGGCAGCAAAGGCCGGAGTCGTGCTCATGGTGGGTCATGTGGAGCGTTACAACCCCGCTGTCATCAAGCTCATGGAGACATTGAAAGGAAGCAGCGAAGAAATCATCTCCGTGGATTGCCGGAGGCTCGCGCCTTTTGACGGTTCCAGGTGCATAGACGCGGACGTCCTTTATGACTTGATGATTCATGACGTGGACCTCGCCCTTGAGATAGCCAATTCATCGGTGCTAAATGTGACTGCTTCCGGCAGGCCGGTGTTCTCGGACAAGACTGACGTAGCTTATGCGAGAATTGAATTCGAGAATCGGGCCGTGGCTGTATTCTGGACAGGAAAGTGCTCGCCCAAGAAGGTCCGTACCATAACCGTCACAACCCCTCGAATGTTCCTGGTCGCAGACACGCTGGACAAGACGCTCATGATGCACACAGCGGAACAGCTCCCTGCAATGGACGACGGAATATGCTTGATGGGTAATATCCGAGCGGAACAGATCGCAGTGCCTGACGAAGAGCCTCTGCGCAGCGAGCTTGAGGACTTCTTCAGAGCCATCAAGGGCGAGGCCGCACCGATCGTTCACGGCCAAAGAGCCCTGGCAGCAATGGAAACGCTGGATTTGCTGTCGAGATCTATTGCGGCAGGCGGAAAAATCCTCGAACCGGAAACCAGTAGCAACTAGAATAGCGATTGATGGCGCATACTAATGCGCATTCAAAGAAGTAAGATTGGGGGGACCCTCTTCAGTAAAGAGTTTCCCCCCAAACCCCCTTCCAGAAACTTCTATCATTTGCCGGAACCCCAAATTTCCTTTCAGGAAATAGGGGGTTCCGGCGAGTGCTAAAAGTTCTTGAGGTGGGGTTCGGGGAGGAACTTCTTACAGGACGCGGCCTGCGGCCGCAACCAAACTTCGTCCGATTTCTCTCATAGAAGCAGTAAGTTACATCGATCGCAATCCAACTTCTTCTC
>JACRDE010000433.1 GCA_016212935.1 Desulfomonile tiedjei
TCACCGTGGCGGGACTCGCGAAATGGTCTTGAGGGTCAGGCGTAGTGATAGCACATCGAGTGAACGGGACACGGCGCATAAAGGCAGAAAGTGTTGTAAGTAAGCAGGAATCCGATTCTCCGAATTTCCGAAATGTTTCGACCCTCGGTTTTCTTTTGAGTTTCCAGACGCTGTAAATGGGGGTTCCACAATCCGACTGATGCTCTGCTTTTTGGTCACACAACTTGGGGAGTGTATGTTCTCGACATGTCATATATGATACAATATCCAATGAAGCGACAGTGGGGAAACGTGCATCGATCAGCTTGCCTGACATGGTGCATTCCTGGAAAGGAAACGTTGCCACAGGAGGTCACGGCAAATGGGAGAGTTGGAAAAATCCTTGAAAGCGATAGAGCGGGCGAGAAGACGAAAGAGGGAACTGAAGAGCCTGATAGAAGTTTTGTTCGAAGAATACAAACTCGTCAAGACAGAAATAGAAATGCACAAAGAGCAAATCGAGAAATTAATGTCGTCCAAAGAATACTCCGCTTATCTCGACACGATCGAAATGGACGCATCCCTGGAGTTTCCATATCTTTCCGATCAGAATCCTTCCCACAAGAAATGAACGAATAAGGCCCAGAGGGGCATGACAGTCTTGCCGTTCATAAGATCCAGGATCCGAGGCACGGGCAAAGTGTTGGGCATGATATTGAAAAAGGTGGCTCAATTCTTCAGTGCGAGCATCCCCTATCGCTCGTGTCGGTATCCTGCAGAAAATTTTGGCCCAGCGGAGCTGTCGAGTTAATGAAGACCCCACGCTTCGACGGTTTAGAGTATGACGGTGAGTTGTACTCCCGGCTCGGCAAGCTCTTTATTCCACCAATTTGTTTGCCTTGTGTCACCAGGTCGCTGGTTACTACCCTCTTTCTTGTTCGCTATGTTGCACCAGTAAAAATGCGCAGGACCAACCCACACCGACTCTCTACTTTGAGTCTCGGTTTGATACTGAAGAAGATCGTCGCCACAACCTCTTCCAAATACGCTGGCTGAACCGCCTCATTTGTCCTCGATGTGGTCTCTGCGGGGGCTGCCATGAAGGCAGGGATTTGTATCGCTGAGGCGGCTGCGATTTCCCGGACACGGTCCTATTCGTGACCAGTAGTGTTGACGAGGCTATCTTCCCCGGAGACCGCGTCGTGGTGATGTCGAGCCGACCAGGAAAAATCCTTGAAATCATGGAAGTTGAAATGCCAAGGGCTCGGGATCGGAGCTAATCTTCCTATGCTCGGATGGCATCTCAGATCCTCTGCATCCTGAAAAAGCAAGAGGGATCTTCTATCTGTGCTGAGCCCCATGCTTCGCTGAAAACTTGTTCTTCAAATCGCAACACGCGCAGCACTGTCTTGTAAGAACCCTCTCACACAATCAAGGGTCTGCAAGAGGGATTTCTCGTCTCGTAATTCCAAGACCCACCAGTCGCAGAGGGGCAATCCTCTGAGCAAACGCAGTCTGTCTTCAAGATCGGAATAATGGCCTGGGGCGAGGTGGCCAGCCGCAGTCTCTTCGTGATAAATGTGAGCGCCCAGAATGCGCTCTGGATGAGGAAAGGCAAAGTCCTGAACATTGTAGGCTTGGCTCGTGACGGACGGACATACCTGAGCGTGACCGATGTCGAGCGTTCCCCAGCAGTTTGTCTTGCGGATCAGTTTTTCATAGAGTTCCGGCCTGCCGGTCCATCCCCAAGCAAGGTTTTCAAGGCACAGACGAATACCTGACTCTCTGGCCCTTGCTCTCAGATCCGTCAAGCCATCGATAGTCCTCTCCCAGGAGATGTCCTCCATGGATTCTCTGCCGAGGCCTACATGCACGGTTGAAAACCGGCCGGATAGCTTGGAGATCAGGTCCAAGGCAGCGTAAAGAGTATTCGCGGCCGACGCGGCTTTCTCGACATCAACGTCGCCGAGTTCGTTGTCAGGGAAGAAAAGATGAAACCGAACTTCCAGGGGTGCTAATCTTGACAAGGCTTTTATGAGTTGCGCTTCTTCCAGGTGATTTTTCGGCAAGTCTCCTGGGCGCAGAGTCCAATCTATTCCTTGAAAGCCGTAATCAAAGGCAAATGATTTCAGCGTGACAACGTCTGGAAACAAATTGGGACATGCCAGTTTAGGTCCGTTCATTAATTAGTTCTCCCGCAGAAGTCAAAACCTGCTGAATACTACATTAGTAATTACGATCTGTCAAA
>JACRDE010000434.1 GCA_016212935.1 Desulfomonile tiedjei
CGCCCATAACCTGTGGCATGAACGCTACGGGTGGCAGAGAATGCCTCGGTCTTATACCATTTCGCTTTCAAATATGTGAAATCGGGGAGGCACTTCTTGTAAGAAGTTCCTCCCCGAACCCCACCTCAAGAACTTTTAGCATTTGCCGGAACCCCCATTTCCCGAAAGGAAATTTGGGGTTACGGCAAATGATAGAAGTTTCTGGAAGGGGGTTTGGGGGAAAACTCTTTACTAAAGAGGGTCCCCCCAATCTTACTTCTTTGAATGCGAACTGGTATTGACTCGATAGAAAAAAACGAACGTGGTGAAATTAGTACAGGGACTAGAAGGGTTATTACCCGGACACAGGTCGAATTTTCCTTGTCCGACGCGCAGTAATCAGGGTGCTGGGCAACATTACTGACTCAGCCACAAGTAGTGATGATCCCTTCTGCGAGCGATTTCTGGCACTACACACTCTTTGGCGCGGCCATTACGGTGAGACTTAATGGAACCCAGTCAGAACTTGTTTGTGGCACGAGCTGCAGTATTATGCTATCGTATGACCTGCTGTTTAAGCTGCCCGTGCTTGAAAGGAGTTTACTGTGGGAAAATTCTTTATAGGAATGCTGGTTTGTGCGGTGGCTGCATTTGCCTTGGTGAGCGTCGCCTCGGCCCATTTCGCAATGATAATACCTTCCAAAGATGTGGTGGGGAAGGACGATAAGAAAGAGATCGGTCTTCTAATCCAGTTTACTCATCCTTTCGAGGGTGGGCCTCAGATGCAGATGGACAAGCCCGTGAAATTCGGGGTCGTGGCTGGGGACCAGGCAACCGATCTGCTGGGGACGCTCAAAGAAAAGAAAGTGGACGGCAAGTCCACCTGGGAGACCAACTTCAAAATCACCAAACCTGCGGACTACGTTTTCTTCCTGCAACCCGAGCCCTTTTGGGAGCCTGCCGAGGACAAGTTCATCGTTCACGTGACCAAGGTTATAGTGGACGCGTTGGGAGCAGAGGAAGGTTGGGACAAACCTATTGCTGCAACGGCCGGCATCCCTGCGGAAATTGTTCCGTTGACTCGTCCCTACAGTCTCTATGCGGGCAACCTCTTCAAGGGGCAAGTTTTCAAGGACGGGAAGCCTGTCTCCGGCGCAGAGGTCGAAGTGGAGTTTTGGGGGAAAGGAAAGACCAAGGCCCCGACGGATGCACACGTGTGTCAGGTAGTGAAGGCCGACCACAATGGGTTTTTTTCCTTCGCTATGCCCAAGGCCGGCTGGTGGGGTTTTTCGGCTGTCATGGAGGCGGCAACGCCTTTGAAGCGTGAGGGCAAAGATAAGAAGGTCGAACTCGGGGCGGTCCTTTGGGTCCACGCGTATGCCATGGAATAGGGGTAGATATGCACATTTCTGAAGGTGTTCTGACCGCGCCTGTGCTTGGCGTTGGTGCGGTCTTCACCGTGGCAGGGCTGGCGGTGGGTCTGAAGAAAATGGACCATGAAAGGCTGCCGGAAGTTGGAGTGCTGGCTTCCGTCTTCTTTGTGGCTTCGCTCATACACGTTCCGATCGGGCCTTCCGCCGCGCACCTCGTGCTAAACGGCACTTGCGGGCTCTTACTCGGCTGGCTGGCGTTTCCCGCCATTTTCGTCGGACTAACGCTCCAGGCGATCCTGTTTGAGTTTGGTGGGTTGACCACCCTGGGCGTGAACACGTTCAATATGGCATTTCCTGCGGTGGTCCTGGGATACCTGTGCGGTCATTTCATCAAGAGTCCGAATAGTGCTGTCCGTGCTGTTGCCGAATTCGTGGCAGGAGCGGGAGCAATTCTCCTCTCCGGGCTCATGGTTGCAGCTTCTCTCGTGCTGGCTCTCGGAGAGTCCATTGACACGGCTGCACGTCTGATCGTGCTTGCGCATATTCCGGTCATGATCCTGGAGGGGGTAATTACGATCTTCATCATGGAGTTCATCAGAAGGGTCAGGCCGGAAATGCTTTGAAACTGACGGGGGAAAGTCCCCAGGTTTTTCCAACGGGCGTTCAGACGCAACGACAAGTGGAAAACACTCGCAGCTTCCCTGGACATGGGCCAGAGATGGCTATGGACGGTGTCAAAGATGATCTGCTGTCGTCTTGATCCGAGGGGCCCTCAGGCAACTCGGGAGGAATGGAGAGGAGTTCTCCCCAGGCGCAGGAGCGTTCCTCTCCATCCGTGGAAACGAGGCAGCAGTGGCGGACCGATGAATTTCAAGCTAGGAGGATGAATGGTGAACTCGAGCAATTGCGTTTCCGGCATGGCGCCAAGGATATTCGCGGTCCTTATGGTGACAATGATGGGGATGTGCGTCATGGCCGTACAGGCCCAAGCACACAAGGTGAATTTATTCGCGTACGTCGAAGGGGATCGGGTGATCGTAGAAGGCTATTTCAGCGCCAAATCCAGAGCCCAAGATTGCCTGGTAGAGGTGTTCGACGAAGGCGGGAAGAAGATACATGAAGGCAAGACGGATGAAAAAGGGATGTACTCCTTCAAGTTAGGAGACTTCCCAGCTTTTACAGGCGGCTTGAAAATTGTGCTCGAAGCGGGCATGGGGCATAAGACCGAGTACACCTTGAGCGTATCAGACATCCCGGGTTCCGCGAAGAAAGATGGGCACCCAACGGAACAGCCTGGTAAGAATCAGCCCGAGGCTTTACCCGGGCCCCCGGTTGGAGGCTCGGCCCAGGTCGCGGACCAGGCTGCCCTCATTGCAGCCATGGAAAAAGCCCTGGAGAAGAAGCTAGAGCCTATCGTTAAGATGCTGGGAAATCAAGAAAGGCTCTTGCTGGAAGAGAAATACGGCGGGCCAAGAATCAACGACATCGTTGGCGGAATAGGATGGATCGTGGGGATGGTTGGTATGGCAGCCTTTTTTGTCGGTCGCAACCGCTCCGGCAAGAATTAGTTTGCTAGAGGATAAAGCGAAATGGAGCTGGAGGAATTTGCATGAGGGAGCTGGGCCTACGGGTCAAGGTCGTTCCAGCAATTGGACGGCAAGCCAATGACCTGAAAATGGTCCTCATGCTAATGCGCATTCAAAGAAGTAAGATTGGGGGGACCCTCTTCGTAAAGAGCTCCTCCCCGATTTTACATATTTGAAAGCGAAATGGTATCAGGTTGTCTCTCCGATCGAGCAGTATAACGCATAGAAATAATGGCGCGTGCCAGTAAGGGCGTACCCGTAACTGGACTTGATTAGTGCACCCGAACAATTGGGGTCGGCATCGCTAGACTGTTGCGTACATTGATTTTGAATAGGTCATTCGGTCCGGTCTGACTGATGACGGCCTTTGGCCAGCAGCCTCATCAGCCACACCGCGGTGGCGTCCAGCATCGCCAGCTTGAAATCCAGGGCCGCACAGTCTGTCTCAGTTTTGCATGAAGCCCTGTTCTTTTTCAGACGCTTCTCATTGCTACGGCACACTGACAACTGGTTGGCGATAAGGTCGGCCGCTGCTGTAGGAGAATCAAACCTGGTGAAATGAAGTTTAGCCAAGAATTCCAGCCGAATGTCACGCACATTCATGACTGGTGAGCGCAACCATCCTAGAAAAACAAGTCGGCCTTCGTCAGTTATACTAAAGACCTTCTTAGCCGGCCGGGTTTCTTGGTCCACGCGATCATGCCGAACGAGCCCATCTTTTTCGAGCCCGGCCAGAAGAGCATAGATGTGGCTTGTGCGAAGCCTCCAGACATCTCCCAGGCGTTCTTTCAGTTCGCGGCAAAGGTCGTACCCGTGTGCCGGTCCGAGATCGAGGACCCCTAGTACGGGGAAATCGGCTGGATTACGTGGCTTTTTGTCCTGCATAGTAGTATACAAATATTCATTGTGTGAATAATCCTTACCATTCACCTGCCTTTTGTGTCAACTGGAAAAATACCTCTAAAGCTAGGGGGCCAATGTTGAGTCTCGTCACAAGGAGATACAATATGCTCACTCACCCAAAATTATCCTCGTGGATGCGCCTGCCGGAGTTGTCATCAGCCCTATTTCCATGAGACATTCTTTCCAATCGTAATAAGCTGCAATCTCATTGTTATTATTATTCAAAGGATGAATTAGCCGATTGCTTAACCCGTTGCACAATGTATTTGAGTACAGACAGGACTTCCTCTTTCTGTTCCCTGGCATACACCCGCAGATATTCACTCGCATGTTGTTCCTGGGTATCTCGGATTGCTTCAAGAGTTTTGAGTGCCATAGGGGTAGTTTGAAGGACTGTGAGGCGCTCGTCTTTTTTGTCGTTGGTCCTCTCTATCAAGCCGGCCTTCTCCATGCGTTTGGCAAGTCCCGTCACATTTGCCCCTGTTACCAGCATATGCTTGCTGACGTTGCCCACGCTGTCGCGGCCTTCTTCGCACGCTACCAAGTGTTTTAGAACGTTGTAATGGGAAAAGGTCAGCCCGTGCTGTCGCAGAAGGGCTGAAGAATTCTTCTTGAACATCTCTGAGGCCATGACGATGAAGACCATGACTCTTTCGTTCAACTCCATGTCAGCTCCCTATCCGGAGTGCCTATCCCATGCCGCCGACATACGGCCATCTTTGGTTAACAAGTTCTGTCTCACTGGATTCCAATCGAACTTTCGGACGACAAACCGCCTGTCACACCAAATCCCAAATTATCGACTACCTGCAGCAGCCTGCGTACGGTATGTAAGCCTCTGAAAACTCCTCATAATGCCCGTCTCCTATCCGTTGGTTCTAATGGTCCCACACAATCCGGGATTATCATCACTGCCTAGAACACAAACAGGTCAAGACCTCCCATCATATTCATGGCGGCTCCAGTCATGTATGCTGCGCTGTCTGAGCATAAGTAAGCTATGGCGTCCGCGATTTCCTGGGGACTTGCTGGTCTCCGGAAGACAGTCTTTTTTTCAACGGCCTGACGGACAGGCTCGGGGAGCAGATCATAGCCATCAGTAGCACATATGCCGATGAGCACGCTGTTTGCCGTGATGTTGAACCTCGCACCCTCCAGGGCAGCCGACTTTGCGAGCGCTATGAGACCTGCCTTGGCAGCTCCATAGCTCGTCTGCCCCGCTCCACCCAGAACACCGGCCACTGACGTCATGTTTACGATGCGGCCCCACTTCTTGGCGCACATATCCGGCCACGCCTGCTTGATGCAATAGAACGCGGAATTGAGACAGAGTTTCACTTCATAATCCCATTCTTCCGTGGTGGTCTTGGCAATGCTTATGTTGTGACCCATGAGAGCGGCATTGTTCACCACGATATCTACGGGCCCGAGCTCCGCCTTAATAGCAGCAAAGCCTTTTGCCACATCCGCAGCAACAGTCGCATCCATCCGGACGGCCATAGCTTTTCGGCCCAGAGCCTTAATCTCTTCTGCCAGGGCCACTGCCCCTTCCATGTGATGAAAGCCAGTCACCACCACATCCGCCCCCTGTTTCGCGAGCGTAAGGGCGGCGTGCTTCCCGATGCCTTTTGGCATGGAAGCGCCTGTTACCAATGCAAGTTTTCCCTCTAACAGCATAATTTCCTCCTTTAAACCTGGGGCAAAGTCTTTACCAGACAGCTCTTCCAGAAGATGCAATCAGATCTGGGGGTCTACTAGCTGGGAATCTGCTTACATCATGACTATTCTCTACGTGAATATACATAGCACGAGATGCCCCTCAGCTCAAAGAGAAAATTCTCCCGTCTCCGAATAAGGACGCAAACGAGGTTTGGAACCGAATCCTAACCCCGGGATCCCTGTGAGAAGCGGGCTTCAAAAAGTAGACAGAATGAGGACGATGGTCCCGAGACTACCAAGACTGATAAATCGTTTCGGTAACCATTCACTTACGAGCGGGAAAGAGTATGAGCAAGAGACTGTCATTGCGAGGAGTGAAACGACGAAGCAATCTCCATCGCCCGGGTTTTTGAGATTGCTTCGTCGCTCCGCTTCTCGCAATGACAACCTAGATTAGTCGGGTCCCCCGAATGACTGAATGCTTAACCTTTAGCGACAATTTATCTTGACAGCCGAAGGGCCCAAAGATAAATTTCCAAAAGGGGGAATCCCACTTCGACATCACTCATTTTCAGAGAAAGTTCGGGGGAAGCTGATTGTGGGGCGCATGGTCGCCGCATAATTCCGGTTAACACTTGGTTCTTTATACATGGTTTTTGTAACGGTATTTTAGTTTATTTAGAGAGAAAATGGAGGAGGGCTATGTCCGGTCGTGATTTTTGCGCGTCACGTAGGATGAGATTCGCCATGGTTCTGGCAATTCTCGCTGCAACTATCTGTCCTGATGTTTCCATAGGCGCCGGGACTCCTGTACCGGGATATTTGGGGTGGACGAGTCTTGATTCCGGAGGGTCCACCTGGTACTTCTACAACGATTACGGTCGCTTCTCCTTCAATAATTCAACAAGCAAATGGTACGCCTACGATCAATTCAGCAAACAATGGCAGACATTGAGCGGCACTGGGGCTTCGGGCAGCTACCTCTTTGACGGGGCTTTGCATGACCTGCATAATGGCTGGAATTACCTGTACAGCACCCCTCTGCAAACCGGTAACTGGGCCAGGAGCGACAATGGTGCAGCGCGTCTCGGATACGACTACTCCAGTGGTCGCTGGTACCAGTTCGATCCCTATGGGGGCTCGTGGCGGACCCTTACCGGTTCGGCTCGTTCCGGATATTTTCTCGGTAACGGCGCTCTGAACGACCTGGGGAACGGGTGGAAGTATGTGTACGGTTACGTGAATGATAGTGGTAACTGGGCCAGGAGCGACACCGGCACCGCGCGTTTCGGATACACCTACAACTCCGGCCAGTGGTGGGGTTACAGGACAGGCTGGACCAAGCTCGGCAATCGGGGTAATTCTTCCTCTTTCATGGGAGACGGGGCCTGGCACACGGTGTCGTCTACCTGGGCATTCTCCTACAATAGTCCGACAGATACTGGTACCTGGAGCAGCCAGAGCGACGGCTCCGATCGTTTCCAATACTCCTTTGGGGTCGGTCAATGGTACAGCACCAGCTCGTACGACTCAGGCACATGGAACGCTGTAGGCGCTGCGGGCGTATCGTCCGTTTTCGTTGGGGACGGCGCCTGGCATGGCCTCAACAATGGATGGTCTTATGTGTACAATTCCACAGGGGACTACGCACTGTATCGCTACGGCGCCAACCAGCGGTTTCAATACAACTATCGTGACGGCCAATGGTTCAACACCGGAGCGTACGACGCTGGCTCCTGGTACGCGATGAGCGGACCGGACATGTCGTCGTCTTTCATTGCAGACGGCAACCCGCACAACCTCAACAACGGCTGGACGTACACTTATCTGGCAGGCGAGGGCCGCTGGGCAAATTCCTCAGGGGACCGGTTCAGATATGCTTATGCCGACGGCCAGTGGTGGGACTATGATTTTAGCTTGAACTGGAACCCCCTTGGCGCTGCCGGTCTTGCGTCCCAGTTCCTCGGGGACGGGGCAGCAACGCCTCATGAGCTCGGCAACGGATGGACGTATCGTTACGGCGAGACGGGTAGCGACGAATACTACCTGAGCTCGTTGAAGCGGTTCACGTATGACGTTTCCACCGGAGTGTGGACGGATTACGCGAGGATAGGCGATCCCCAGCAGCTCGGCGCGGACCGCCTGTCAGGTGCATTCATCGGCGACGGCACGCCACACGACCTTGCCAACGGGTTCGAGTATATGTTTGACCGAGCTTACGGATACTGGCTCGCGGATGCAGCCATCAAGTTCGCGTACCTTTACGAAGCTGGCCAGTGGTTCGATTACGATAATTGCTGCAATCGCTTTGCACTGGGTACTGCCGGCCTCTCGGCGGAATTCATCGGAAACGGGTCATTTCACGATCTTGGCAACGGTTGGTACTATGGCTATGACGGCACGTCCGGATACTGGGCTGGGCTCACAATCTACTCGTACCTGTACAGCACCGGCGATTGGTTCCATTACGACAAGTTCGGAGATCCCTATGCGCTGGGCACAGACCTCTCTGCTGCATTCATCGGCGACGGGGGCCTGCACTACCTGGGCAACGGTTTTAGCTACCGATTTGACGGTGCGTACGGATACTGGCTGGGTTCGGGCGCGAACAAGTTTTCGTACCTGTACGAGGATGGCCAGTGGTTCGACTATGACCGTAACGGCAATTCTTTCCGCCTGGGTGTAGCCGATCTCTCCGGGGCTTTTATCGGGGACGGCGGCTACTACAATCTGGGCAACGGCTTCTCTTACGGGTACGACGGTCTTGTCTCGCATTGGCTCGAGGCAGGCGTGACGGAGCGTTTCCAATACGACTATGCAAACGCCGCTTGGTCGCACCTGGACAAATTCGCGAACGTATATCAGCTCGGAAACAACGGTCTGCCCGCTGCTTTTATCGGGGACGGCTCAGGTCACGACCTTGGGAACGGGTATGCGTATGCGTACGACGGATCTCAAGGTGTTTGGCTACAGGGCGGAATAAACAAGTTTTCCTATGTTTACTCATCTGGCCAATGGTCCGATTGGGACGTGTACCGCAACAGCTTCCTTCTGGGAGCTGGAGATAGGACAGGCCAATTCATGGGCGACGGCATCTTTCACGATCTGGGGAACACCTGGTCATACAAGTACGACGGAAGCACAGGCTATTGGCAACTGGACGGGTTCGGACAGAAATTCTCATACCTGTACGGCGCAGGCCAGTGGTTCGATTGGGACAAATTCGGCAATCAGTTCGCGTTGGGTTCAAACGGACTGACTGCATTGTTCATCGGAAATGGTTCGGGACATGACCTCGGCAACGGCTGGACGTACGTTTTCATGCCATGGACAGGAGTGTGGCAGCGCAACGACTCCCGGTTCACTTACCAGTACATGGACGGTAGATGGTACCATGAATCCCCCGCCGGATACGGAGGAGCACTGTCTGGATTAGATCTGAGTGCCGCTTTCATCGCCGACGGCGCCTGGCATGCTACAGGACTTGGGCAATGGTCCTACCGACATGAGGGGAGTATGGGTTATTGGAAATCAGGGACTAAGCTTTTCTCGTACGAATACCAGGGAGGGCAGTGGTTCGATCACGATTATTACGGCTCCGTGGTTCCAATAAGCAGCACAGGGATCAATCCCACTTTCATCGGTGACGGCAGCCGCCATCAGCTGACAACCAACTGGGACTACCAGTATGACCAAGACAGATACGGAAACTGGTACAGGACTTCGTCCGGGCCGCTCCGTTACCAGTACCGGTATGACAATGGCGATTGGGTCCATACCGACGGCACAGCGAGCGACTCCCTGGCCAACTTGATTGCTCCGGGTGCGCTGACTTTGGGCCTCCTGGATGGCGGATGGCACACCGGTCTGGGGAATGTCACCTACAAGTACGATTACGCAAATGACGAAATCCTGTTCGGCGCGGCGTTGTACTCGACAATTACCGGGATTCTGAAGTACAACTACACGACCCAGGTATGGTCAGATCACGATCTCAGGACGGGATTTGATGCGTGGTACGCCATACCCTGTCCCGCTAGCGATTCGGCAATCCAGAAGAGGTGGTTTGATCCGTCGCTTGGGTTAAGGCGATATGCCACTGACAGGTACGCAACTTTCGATCTCGGGACAGCGTTTCCCAGTGCTCACTATCGAATTGCCAGCAGCGGCAGTGACTATTTATACTATTATGGCGGTTATATGGGCATTTATCTAGAACTCGGCGGCCAAGCTTACTACGGTGTCGTCGATCCTGGAACTTGGTTCGTAGAAATGATGTGGCCGACAACCAATAATCCAGCTTTTATGCGATAGCTAGGTGGATGTGCTCCCGTGATCGCACGCAGAGAACGACGGCGGAGTAGCCACTAATCAACTGGGGAGGAAGGTGAACCCTTCCTCTCGGCACATCAGTCCCAACTGTCTCATCACCAAGCCTTCCTAGTCAGGTGAGAGGGCAGCTGGTTGCAGGAGCGTAATGACCTGCACATCGTCTCCAAAGTCTCCCTTCTATCAGGGGAGATTTTCATTGTCTTATACCATTTGGCTTTCAAATATGTAAAACTCTTTACTAAAGAGGGTCCCCCACGTCTTACTTCTTTGAATGCGCATTAGCATTAGATCAGAATCCCAGCTGTCCCTGTTCCTGGTGTGCTTTAGCAGGTAGCGGCTGGAGTGCATGGTTTTCCGGCCCGTGCCTGGATACCATGCAAAGTGCTTGTTTCCTGTTTGCCAGGGATGTGCCATAGAAATGCGCATTCAAACGAGGAAGTATCAGGGCCTGAAAGGTTTTGCACGGCCCCTACTTTTCGGATTTCTTGTAGCTGATGGCAAGGCCCGCACCGCTGTCGTCAAAGGTTGTCTCGAAATTTTTCAGACCCTTAAGGTAGTCTACATAAGCGCCTAGTCCGAAGCTGCCACGACTGCGATCCGAGACATTGTGCGATGTGTAGCAGCCGCCGACGACCAAATTCCGTGCAACGACGTCGAAATAATTTCTGTACCAATCCTTGTCTGCATCGGAAAAGACGAAGTCGAAGGGGCCCTTAAGTTTTGGGACGAGCTCGTGCGCATCAGCGAGTCGCGCATCTATGTATTGCGACACCCCTGCTTTCTTGAAATTTTCCAGTGCCGTTTTGTATCTTGCCTCATCAATTTCCACGGTGATCAATTTTCCGCCGGTTTTGCTCAGTGCCCAGGCCATCCAGATCGCAGAATGTCCGGTCGAGGTACCGATCTCAAGGCCCCTCGTGTAGTTATTCTTGATGATAATGTCGTACAGCAGTTTGCCGTCTGCTTTAGGAACGTTCATATCGTGCCACTCTCTCGAGTGACCATCCAGGAACGCCCTAACTTTCTTATCCAATGCGGTGGATTGGTTGGTCTCTTGTGAAAAGAGCAATGGGGTGAAGGCGAATAGAAGTACAATGACCATGAGCTTTCCCATATGAATCTACCTCCAAGATGAGCAGAATTGCCCGTTTTCTACCAGTAGTACGAACTTCTGTGGCGGAAAGCGCCACAACGAAACCTGAAAACGTCTCATACCATTTCGCTTTCAAATATGTAAAATCGGGGAGGCACTTCTTGTAAGAAGTTCCTCCCCGAACCCCACCTCAAGAACTTTTAGCACTCGCCGGACCCCCCATTTCCTGAAAGGAAATTTGGGGTTCCGGCAAATGATAGAAGTTTCTGGAAGGGGGTTCGGGGGGAAACTCTTTACTAAACAGGGTCCCCCAATCTTACGTCGTTGAATGCGCATTAGTATCAGGTATCTGTGGGTCCCTTCGGTTGCCTTGATTCTGAAACCCAGATCAACAAATTGCCGGGCCACTTCTAGAACAGCCGGTCGTACCCTGGCGGTGCCGGAAATTAGCACAACCCCACCTGAGAGAAGGGGCGCCTGAGTGGCCTCCTGCGCTTTGTAAAAAGCCGGGCCGAAAGAGTCCGCAAGACCCAGCACTTCACCTGTGGAGCGCATTTCCGGTCCCTGCACCGGATCGACCTTCGGAAGCATGTTGAACGGAAAGACCGACTTTTTGACTCCGTAATGGGGAATAAATATCGGCTTTAAGTCAACATCCTCGAGCTTCTTACCTAACATGATTTGCGTGGCCATACGAGCCATGGCAATATTGCATACCTTCCTTACGGTTGAAATAAAAACCTTAGGGGAAGTTACCATGCATACTAAATTACGATCCCCGACGCAAAGCCAAAAAAATCGTGGTTGACTGAAGGCCGGGCAGCGACGTATGCTCAAGAAGGAGATTCCATTGGAAAGGAAGACTGCCGTATAATTTCAGATCATATCATCAGAAGTCTTTAGCCTACCTGCATAGAGAGCTTATCATGCGTGGCCAAGAAAAGGCGAAGGTTGACATCTCTGGATTCAAGGACGTGCACATCCGAGGTGAGGGGGGTGAGACTGCTCACAATTATCCTGAAAGATCAAATGAGTTGCCCCAATTTGAAGCGGGATATCTAAGAATTGATCGCAAACCTGGGAAGTGCCGATCTGGAAGGTTTTTTTCCATGTCCTTTTTTCGGGGCGGGCTCGAAGTCAGAGGATCCTCTATCATCTCCTTGGGACTCGCAACCCTGTTACTCTTAGTATCCGTGAGTTTTTCTGAAACCCACAGCTCGGAAAACGATACCCCTGTAAAGTCAGCGGTTTTGTCGGGCAGACTCCTGAGAACTATTATTGTATCAGATTATTATCCATACACTTTTGTGAATGACCAGGGCTTGCCCGATGGTTTCAGCGTAGATGTTGCAAGGGCGGTAGCCCAAGCTATGGACATGAATTTGGAAATCGGTGTGGACACATGGGAACATGCCATGGAGGCGCTCGAAAATGGAACCATCGATTTCCTTCCAATGATGGCGTCTTCCCCTTCGAGAAGACAATCTTATGATTTTTCTGTCCCTCATACGATTGCATACGATGCCGTATTTGTAAGAAAAGAATCCCAAAGAATCGGCTCACTGAATGATTTGGACGGGAAAACCATCATTGTCATGAATAAGGACGCAGCTCATGATTTTATTTTGACTACACCAACATCGGGCACGATCAAGTTGATTACTGTAGATAGCCTGCCGGAAGGGCTTCGCCTGCTTGCTTCCGGTGCAGGAGATGCCGCGATAATGCCTAAACTGGTGGGCCTTCTTCTCGTGAAAAAACTCAATATCACGAACATTGAAGAGTCTCCCGTCACAATAGAATCATATAAGCGGCCCTTCAGCTTTGCGGTCAAGAAAGGTAATTCGGTTTTGCTGGAAGGCCTCAGTCAGGGTCTATCAATTGTGGAGGCCAAAGATCAGTATAGCGACATTTATGACAAATGGTTTGGAGTATTGCTTCCGCCAGGCATGCCGTGGCAGTCAGTGCTCAAATACATTGCAGGAATTGTGGTGGCATCTGTATTGTTTGGGATGGTCCTGCTTGTTTGGTCTCTTTCCCTCAAGAAAATGGTGACACAGCGAACAAGAAATTTGGAATCGGAGATATCGGCACGAAAAAGAACTGAAGCCGCCTTACGGGAGAGTGAGGAGCGCTTCAGGCTGGCGATGGAGGCTACAAATGACGGAGTCTGGGACTGGGATTTGACGAACGGCCAAGTGTTTCGTAGCGAGGCCTTTTTCTCGATGCTCGGGTATAAACGTGAAGACTTTCAAGGGCTCGTGGGAGAGTGGCTGCACCTTGTGCACCCCGATGATCTTCAAACAGTGCAGCAAGATTTGGATGAGTACCTTTCAGGCAAGAGGCGATCCCATGAGGTAGAATTTCGTGTGCGGACCAAGTCCGGCGATACAGTATGGGTTCTTTCGCGAGGGAAGGTGGTTGTTCGTGACGAGAATGAAAAACCTGTGAGAATGGTAGGCACACACAGCGACATCACCGAGCGCAAGAAGGCCGAGGAGGCGCTCACGGAGAGCGAGGATCGCTTTCGACGTCTTACCGAGAACGCAAGGGACACGATATACCGCATGTCGTTACAGGACGGAAGATACGAATACGTGAGCCCAGCATCAAGCAAAATGTTTGGGTACTCGCCTGACGAGTTCTATGCGACCCCGAACTTGATCCTTGAGATCCTTCATCCCGAATGGCTGGGCTATTTTGAGAAGGAATGGGCGAAGCTTCTAAATGGAGACATATTACCCTACTACGAATATCAAGTTATCCACAAAGACGGTGATGTGAGGTGGATTAACCAGCGGAACGTGCTCATTCGTGACGACCTAGGGAAGCCTGTCGCTATTGAAGGGATAGCAACAGACATCACCGACCGCAAGCGGGCTGAGGAAGCGATACTGGCAAGCGAAGAAAAATACAGAACCCTATTTGAGGAGTCCTTCGACGGGCTCTTTATCACGTCCCCTGTAGGAAAAATCCTCGACATGAACAAGAAGGGTGTCCTGATGTTCGGCTACGACACAAAAGAGGAGATCTTGAACCTTGATCTTGAGCGGGATGTCTACGCGCATCCGCCGGATAGAACGCGGATACTGGCAATGGTTAATGCACAGGGAAGCGCTGAATACGAGGTTGTGGTCAAGAAAAAGAACGGCGAAGAGATGGTTACTTACTGCTCTTTAGCCGCCGTAAAAGACGAAAAGGGTGCGATCACGTCATATCGAGGCATAATCAGGGACATCACGGAGCGGAAGCGAGCGCAGCATGCGTTGGAAGCGAGCGAACATATGCTAAAGGCCATTTTGGCCACGTCTCCTGTCGGTATTGCTCTTACCAAGAACAGGAGAATTGAATGGGTCAATGAGGCTTGCAGAAAGATATTCGGACTGGAAAATGAACACGAGTACCTAGGCCAGGACGTCAGGATGTTCTATCTTTCCGACGAAGAATATGAACTCGTGGGCAAAAGGCTTTATCAGGATCTTGAATCCGGGAAGGTCGGCGCAGCTGACACTAAGCTCGGACGAAAAGATGGTTCGGTCTTTGATGCACACGTGCAGATGAAAGCTTTAGATCCTCTCGATCCTTCCAAAGGGGTCATCGCGGCCATTTCTGACATATCTTTTCGAAAACGGTCGGAAGAAGTTCAGAGACGCTTGGCAACAGCCATCGAGCAGTCTGCTGAGTCTGTAATGATAACCAACGCCGACGGAGTGATCCAATATGTCAATCGCACCACTGAACAGATCACTGGTTTTGAAATGTCAGAGATCATCGGAAACACTCCGCGCATCTTCAAGAGTGGAATGCACGACAAAGCCTTTTATGAGCAATTGTGGGATACGATAAAAGCAGGAAATGTATGGTCAGGCCGGATCATAAACAAGAAGAAGGATGGTACCCTTTGTCACGAGGATGCCACTATTTCGCCGGTGCGAGACGCCTCCGGTAAAATAGCCAATTTCGTCGCTGTGAAGAGAGACGTCACTGAGCATTTGGAACTTTCCAGGCAACTCCAGCAGGCCCAAAAGATGGAAGCCATCGGAACTTTGGCTGGAGGCGTGGCCCACGATTTCAACAATCTGCTTACCGTGGTCACAGGATTCTCGGAACTGCTTCTCATAGACAAAGACCAACAAGACCCTGCTTATGCAGACCTTCAGAAGATAAATCAGGCGGCGCGAAACGGTGCGGATCTGGTGCAAAGGTTGCTCGCTTTCAGCCGGAAGGCCGAAACCAAACCTCGTCCTCTGAATCTGAACCATCAAATAGAGCAACTCAAAAAGATGTTGACCAGAACCATTCCGAAAATGATCGAGATAGAGTTGAACCTTGCCTATGGTCTTTCACCAGTTAATGCAGACCCAACCCAGATGGATCAGATTCTGATGAACCTCTCTGTCAACGCGAGAGACGCCATGCCGGAAGGCGGGAAGCTCGCCATCGAAACTGCGAATTTTGTCATCGATGAAGATTACGCGAGATCACATCTGGAAGCGAAGCCCGGCAAGTACGTCCTCTTAAGTGTATCAGACACCGGTTCGGGGATGGACAAGGAGATATTGGAGCATATCTTCGAGCCGTTCTATACGACCAAGGAGGCGGGGAAAGGAACAGGTCTGGGACTGGCTATGGTCTATGGAATCGTTACCCAGCACGGTGGTCACATGCGCTGTTACAGCGAGCCAGGACACGGAACGACCTTCAGAATTTACCTCCCGGCGTTGGTGGCAGAAAGCGACCGACTAGGAACGGCTACACGCGAAGCCGTGCCCATGGGCGGTACCGAGACGATTCTGCTGGTGGATGACGAAGAGTTAGTTCGAGACCTGGGAAAAAGGATTCTGGAGCGATCTGGTTACAAGGTGCTTGCCGCAGCCAATGGGACGGAGGCCTTGGATTTGTACCCGACGAAAAAGAGGGAGGTTTCTTTGGTCATACTCGATCTCATAATGCCAGAAATGGGCGGCAAGCAATGTCTTGAAGAGCTTCTGAAGATTAACCCCCAGGTTAAGGTTCTTATTGCCAGCGGATATTCTGCAGCCAGCCAGGCCCAGGATACCATTGAGGTGGGAGCCAAAGGTTTTGTCAACAAGCCATATAACATACAACTAATGCTGAAAGCTGTTCGAGATGCTCTGAACTCCGAATAAATGATACTAATGCGGTTTCAAAGAAGTAAGATTGGGGGGACCCTCTTTAGTAA
>JACRDE010000428.1 GCA_016212935.1 Desulfomonile tiedjei
GCTCCGCGAACTGTCTCAACTTTTTACGATGAAGTTGTTCCCCAAGCAGACCATGGTTTATCGCCAAGACGTCGATGACGTGAACCATTTTTATTTGATTTACAAAGGCTCGGCAAAAACTTACCTGACCGGGACCGAGGGGGGCGAGACGCTCCTGGATTTTCGCGGTGAGGGAGGATACTTCGGCGCCCTTGCCATCATAAGAGGCTCCAAGGCCAATTTCAACGTGGAGATAGTGGAGGACGCTCTCTGCCTGGAGCTGGATAAAGAGGCATTCCTTGAACTGATTCGTAATTATCCTCGTGTCTCAGAGTATTACCTGAAGAAATTTTCGGAAGATCTCGTGGGAACGGCTTATGCTGAACTTCGCGAGAGAAAAATGAGGGCGCGTCCTCAGGAAATGCTCTATCTGTTCAATGTGGAGGTCGGTGACGTGGTCAGACGCCCCCCTGAGATCATTCACGCGTCCCAGACCATACAACAAGCCGCAGAGCGCATGTCCGAGCTCGAAATCGGGTCCCTGCTCATTCAGGACCAGACCGGAGAGATTGCCGGCATTGTGACGGATAAGGACCTTCGGAAAAAAGTGGTCGCAAGAGGACATGATTACGCTGCGCCAGTTGCAACGGTGATGTCTTCCCCTGTTCGGACCATCCCGTCCAACACTCTATGTTTCGATGCTCTGCTGCACATGATGAACGAGCGTCTCAACCATCTGGCAGTCGAGCGAGGCAAACAGATAGTGGGCATGGTAAGCGTTCACGACATCATGGTGCAGCAGGGATCTTCTCCTCTTCATCTATTTCGTGAGATAGTTAGCCAGCGAAAAATAGAAGACCTTTATCCTCTTTCCGAGAAGATTCCACGTGTAGTGAGGGCCCTTGTTGAAGAAGGGGCTCGAGCAAACAACATTACTCGAATCATCAGCGTGCTCAACGATCAAATCGTTCAGCGATTGCTTACACTACTCAACGAACAAATGGGACCGGCGCCCCATCCATTTTGCTGGATCACGTTTGGGAGTGAGGGACGAAAAGAGCAGACCTTCAAGACAGACCAGGACAATGCGCTAATCTACGATACCCCGGCAGACGATTGGGATCAGATCAAGCTCGCCAAGTTGTATTTTCGCCGATTTGGAAACGAGGCGGCGCACCGGCTTAATGACTGCGGATATCCCCTATGCAAAGGCCAGATGATGGCGTCGAACCCGAGGTGGCGCAAGCCTTTTCGAGTTTGGAGGGACTATTTTGACCGTTGGATGGTTTCTCCAGAACCGGAAGAAGTACTTAATGCCATGATCTTTTTTGATTTTCGTCCGGCCTACGGAAAACTGGAATTAGCAGAAAACCTCAGGGACTACCTTTCAATGCAGGCACCCTCACGGGGTATTTTCCTGCTGCATCTGGCGAGAGACTGCATGGCAGCAAAGTCTCCTCTCACTTTTTTCAAGAATTTCGTAGTGGAGAAAGACGGCAAATACAAGAATCACCTCGATCTTAAGACACAAGGCCTTACCACTTTCGTGAACTTCGCACGTCTGATGGCTCTGCGCCACGGCATCACTGAAACCAACACGTTGGCGAGGTTGGAAATCCTGGCGGAGAATGAGTGGCTACCTAGGGAACTGTACATGGAAACTCGAGATGCCTATGAGTTTCAAATGCAGCTCAGGCTGGTGAATCAGTTGCGGATGATTGAAGCAAAACAGGCCCCGAACAACTACGTTGACCCTGGGGAATTGTCTGAACTAGAGAAGCAGACTCTCAAGGAGGCCTTTGCAGTGATCGGACGCATTCAGTCTTACGTGAAATCAGAATTCAGGGTGCTTGAATAGCTGTTCTCCAGGACAAACGTGAGGAGAATAGAACCCGCGTTGCTCGACTGCCGCTGCCTTAATGCTCGAAAGCGCTCCGAGTCTCGTGCCCGATCACGTATACCTCGTTGGCAGAGATCCAGGACTTGACAATTTCCTTCAGGTCGAGGCCTTGAGAAGCTCTAACGAGATCAAGCGTTTCGCTTCTCGGAACATAATCCGAATTGATCCCAAGCAGCATCACCCCTTCCGGATTCAGGAAACTCTTCACTTCGGCGAGGATACAGCGCGCGTGAGCTAATCCGTCATGGCCGCCGTCCCAAATCTCCGGAAAAGTGTCCAAATGTTGACAGGATGATCCCACTTCGGTGGGGATGTATGGGACATTGCCGAAAACCAGATCAAAAGTTCCATCAACATTGGAGAACCAATCGCTTTTCCGGAAATCAATGGCCGTTGCGCCGCTCGCTGCCGCAACTAGCCGCGCGTTTTCCAGGAATTCTTCGTTAACATCCACTGCAACTACATGCACGTTGTGAATGCGGGCACAGAAAACAGCAAGCAGCCCCAAGTGACCGGTGCCTATGTCCAGCACCCGCTGTCCGTCCCTGGCGTAACGGCGAATGACTTTTCGCAGCAAGAGCGATGTCCCGTCCTAGATATGGTCGTGGA
>JACRDE010000429.1 GCA_016212935.1 Desulfomonile tiedjei
ATGCGCATTCAAATCAGCAAGATTCGAGGAACCTTCTTTAGCAACCTAATATGAGCGATTGTTGGAAAGAGTTTCCGGGGAACCCTTTTTTTGTGCAAAAAAGTGTTCCCCGGACCCTTCCCAAAAAACTCTAACATTATGGTGACATAGGTCAACCGGACACACTATTTGAGAGCCTCTCGGCGGCATCAAGGACAAGCTACCGTAACCAGTATCATGACCCAACGGGTTAAGCCTAAAACAGCATTGCCTGCTGTGATCACCCCTCCTGAAAGAAGTGTCCAGCAAGTGACGAAACTAACAGCCCGCAAATTTGTCCAAACAATCGCTCATATTAGGCAGCAAAGAAGGTTCCCTGTACCCTCTCTCGTGTAAACGCGAACCGGTGTGAATCATGGTCTGATGTAAACAGGGGTTCCTACGTCCACCAATCGAAAGAGTTCTTGAATCTCGAAGTCCCACATGGCAATGCAGCCGTCGGTCCAATTGTGAGGCTTGGGATACAGCAGCACTGCCCATCTCTTTTCATACTTGTCCGTCGGGTACCCGTGAATTCCTACCCAGCCTCCGAGCATTGTGTTCCAGGGCGGCGTCGCGCCGTTTCTCTCTGAGCCCATTATGTGGTTTCTCTTATCCAATGAAATCGTTCCTGCTTCAAAGGCGTGCATCGCGTCTTCGGAACCGGGATAACTTATTCCCAAGAATCGACAGAACTTGCTGGATTCGGTCTTGTAGCAAATGAAGTAATCCCCCTCGGGGGTTTTGCTGTCGCCTGTCACCTTCTTGGGACCGAATGGATTCATGCCGAGGCATACCTTATAGCGTTTCAAAAGCTGGTCTCCTCGGTACAGATCCAAGACTTGGTCTGTCTTTTGAACCACTATTCTGTAACCGTTTTTCCCAGCCGTAATTTGCTGCGCGTGGGCTGGAATCGCCGTCATCACGACTATCAATACCAACCAAAACACAACCCGAGATTGAGGTAGCACTTCTCTAGCGGTCAAGATGCGCATCGATCAATTCCAATACCTCTTTGTAGGTAACTATTCACTTGCATGAGCGGAAGCGTCCGAATGCTGGTGACTCATGCCGCCAATTATTGAGATTGTTGCGGGTCTTTCCCCCTCGTAACGACAACCAAGAGTCATCTGTTGTCCCGAGTAACTGAAGGGACCCACGACGATCCATGAAAAGGTTGACACAATGGGCGTTTCATGTAAAGTCCGAACCCGCAACCAGCAGTCTACCGGTCTCACAGGGTGTTTTGAACAAAGATCATGAAACAGGACAAGTCAAAGGACCTCGGCACAGTCATTGCCGGATTTCTCGACCATCTCATTGTTGATGAGGGCCTGGCCCGCCTGACCATCGAATCCTATGGGTCAGACCTGAAGGGTTTTTCCAAGTTTCTTTCCAGAAAAGGCATAACAGACGTCGTAAAGATCGGACGTGAAGAAATCCTTCTATTCCTGGGCATGATGGCCGCCAGAGGATTCAGCCCACGAACCAGGGCACGCAAGGTCTCGTGCATCAAATCGTTTTTTCGTTTTCTCAATGAGCGCGGATATGTCCGAGAAGATCCAACGGAACATGTGGATACCCCCCGACTCCCAAAGCGTCTCCCGGAATACCTGGAACCACAGGAAGTCATAGCGCTCCTGAGTGCATCGGACACCAATATCCCCGAGGGCGCGCGGGACAACGCGATGTTCGAGCTCATCTATGCCTGTGGGCTGCGTGTATCGGAACTGGTTTCCTTGGAGATTTACCGGGTAGACCTGGAAATGGGATGCGTGACTGTGATGGGCAAAGGTTCGAGAGAACGAATAGTGCCCATGGGCATCCCCGCCCTGAACGCCGTAATCGCATATATGGAAAACATCCGACCGCTGTTGCTGAGAGGCAGGAGAAGCGACGCCCTTTTCGTGACCAGACGCGGAAAATCCATGACCAGGCAGAGCTTCTGGAAGATTGTCAAGAAAACAACCATCAAGGCCGGCATAAGAAAGGAGATCTCGCCGCACACACTGCGTCACTCCTTTGCGACTCACCTTGTGCAAAACGACGCAGATCTGAGATGGGTCCAGGTGATGCTCGGCCACGCGGACATTTCAACTACTGAGATTTATACCCACGTGGCCCGCCAACGCCTGAAGCAGCTCCACACCTCGTGCCACCCCAGGGGCTGAATATGCGCGCTGGTGCATGCAAACGCGAATAGGCGCAGATCCTCAAACGAGAACCTGCGCCCATTTTGTTTTGAATGTCTTGGTTATTCCGGAGTCGGCAATGGCGGCGGCATTTGCTCTTCAAAAGGGGCAGGAGGGGGAGCCGATGGGGAAGATGTCTCCGCAGTTCCGCCGGTTTCAAAAGTCGATGCTGCTGCTGTGGGAGTCACAATGGGCGGGGGCAACTTGGAAAGTATACCGCCGGACAACACTCTTCGCCTGCTGGGCCTTGAGATAATTGTTCCGGGAGGTGCTGAATAGGAAGGATGAGCCATGTCCATTCCGGAACACTTCCAGATGTACATAAACACGTCCAGAATGTTGTTCATCGCAGTGCTGTAGACAGCGTTTATGTCTGTGTCCGTCATTACAATGTGGCGATCGAACCTTTGAGGCGCCCGAAAGACCGCAAAAATGTCTTCCTTCAGCGCCGTTGCAAAGGCCTCATTCCGCACTTTGGTGAAGCTCGGCATGTCCTGGGGCCTCAAGCGCTCCATAAGTTCACCCAAGGAGTGGAAATCGCCGTACCCGTCGTAGTAGAGCCATATGTCAATCTGGTTGTCATTCAGAGCTGCTGCGAGAGTCGTTCCGAAGGTCGCAAAGTATTTCAGATCAGGAAATGCCGGCATGGAAGCCAAGAGAGTGTTATAAGCAATCATGCCAAGTCTGGCGGAGATATTCCCCGGGTTGGTGTCGAGCTTGAGTTCGCCGCCTTTCAGCGCCTCGATGCAAAACGGAATGTCGCGCATGAGCCGTTCGTAGGATCGCGTGCGGACTTCTTCCACATCCAACTGTTTCCCGGGGTTTTCCAGCACGTTGCGAAGGGCGAACGTCACGCCCCGGAAGTAATCGTGACGATTCTGATAGATGTAATTGCCCAAGGCCCTGGGCAGAAGCTTGACCACGTCGCCGGTCATAGTCTTCATGAACGATTCTGAATTGTAATAGCTCTGCTGGAGCCCGCCAGCATTCGTTCCGCCTCATATCCCCAGCACGGATCTCACAGGGAGCATGAGCAAGATTAGGGCGAGCGCAAAGGCGAATCTGTACGTCTGATATCGCATGACATGTCTCCTTGATGAAACCACGAGCTTGTGTCGAGGTTGGTCGGCTGATATTCGTGACAAAGATATCATATTGAAAGTTATTGGTCAAGGTAAGAATGTAATTATATGAAATAAAAGCTGAAGCTAATAAAAAGTGGCTTTGGGATGGCCTTGGGCTCTCAGGAAGAGTACTTGGTTTTCCACTGCGAGAGCAAATTCAGCGCCTCAATGGGGGTAAGGCCATTGGGGTCGATTTTCTCCAGTTCTTTCAAAATGTCATCGCCGGGATAGCCGAATAGTTCTGCCTGGAACGGTACGTCTTGCCGCTTTTTATTCTCTTTCTTGCGCGACAATCTAGGACGGCCACCCGGGTCCAGTTCTTCTTTTTCGAGATTCGAGAGTATTTCCCTTGCCCTGGAGACAACCCCATCCGGAATCCCAGCCAGTTTGGCCACTTGGATCCCGTAAGACCGGCTGCAGCCGCCGGGTACTATTTTTCGCAGGAATACTATGCGATCCTTCCACTCCTTAACTGCAATGTTGTGGTTCCGAACTCTCTCTTTCACAAGTCCGATGTCCACAAGCTCGTGATAGTGCGTGGCGAAAAGGGTTCTGGGACCGCCATCGGGTTTGTCGTGGAGGTATTCCGTCACCGCCCAAGCTATGGACAACCCGTCGAAAGTGCTTGTCCCGCGTCCCACCTCATCGAGCAGAACAAGGGATCGATGGGTTGAATTGTGGAGTATTTCCGCCGTCTCGTTCATTTCCACCATGAATGTAGATTGGCCGAAAGCCAGATAGTCGGCCGCACCTATTCTGGTAAAAATTCGGTCAACCAGGCCGATATCGGCATGCGTCGCAGGTACGAAGCTTCCCATCTGGGCCATTATGACTATAAGTGCGGTCTGCCTCATATAGGTGGATTTCCCGGCCATATTGGGGCCGGTGATAATGAGAATCTGATCGGAAGACCGATTCAGAAGAACGTCATTGGGAACGTAGGTTTCTCTTTCGTCGTAGGTTTCCACGACCGGATGACGCCCGTCGACGATTTTGATTTCGTCTCCGTCATGAACCCGAGGCCGCACGTAACTTCGCAGCGCCGCTATCTCAGCCAGAGAAAGTAGAGCGTCCAAGGTGGCTATTGATGTGGCTGTCTTCTGGATTCTGGGGATTACCTCAAGCAGGCGGGTTCTGAGCAGGGCGAAAATCTCTTCTTCAAGCTCCAAAATTGTCTCCTGGGCATTGAGAACTTTGAGTTCGTATTCCTTGAGATCCTCGGTTATGTATCGCTCCGCGTTCGCCAGGGTCTGTTTCCTTATGTAAGTGTTTGGAACCTTGCTTTGGTGGCTCTTCGTGACTTCGATATAGTACCCGAAAACCCGATTGTACCCGACTTTGAGATTGGATATCCCAGTAGTTTCACGCTCTGTTGCCTCGATAGCGGCAATCCATTCTTTACCGCGAAGACTGATATTTCGTAATTCGTCCAGTTCCGGGTTGTACCCGTCGCGTATGACACCACCGTCCTTGAGAGTCGCGGGGGGAGCGTCTACCAGCACTGCAGCAATCGCATGGGCAACATAACTCAGGTCGTCCATTTGTCTCAGCTCTGAGGCGATGGCGCTATCACCATCGGTAAGGAGCCTTATCAGCGAGGGGATCTGCTCGCATGACGTCCTCAAGTGGACCAGGTCCCTGGGGGTTGCGCTTCTTAGACTGATCTTTCCTGCTATTCTTTCGAGGTCGCCTATTTCCTTCAGGACTTCCCTTAGATCCGATCTTGATACCGAAGCTTCGACGAAACCTGCCACAGCCTCGTTTCTCCTACCGATTTCGTCGATGTCCAGCAGCGGGTATAAAAGCCATGATCGCAGCATGCGTGCGCCCATGGGCGTTGAGGTCCGGTCCAGTAGACGTAGCAGCGTCCCTGTTGTTGCGCCGTCTTTGAGGTTTCTGAAAATCTCCAGGTTGCGCAAGGTGGCCAGGTCGAGCACCATGTAATTACCGAGATGGTAGACCCGGGGTGGCTTGATGTGAATGGGCGCGTCGTATCTGGTTTGCCTCACGTAGCTTATGATGATGCCCGCGGCTACGGTTGAAGCTGAATTCTCCGTCAAGCCGAAACCTTCCAAGTTCTGGACCCCGTATTGCTCCCTGAGTGTATCGGTGCAGGCCCTCTGGTCCGCCATCCATTCCTCCACAGGATGCACGTAGAACCTTGAGCCGCCCAGTATTGCCTTTGCCTGGTCGGAGAATTTGTCTGCGACGAGGATTTCCTTCGGATCGAGCCGCTCAAGTTCCTGAGCCGCCAACAAGTCCTGGGAAGTGGATGTTACGAGCAGTTCTCCGGTGGAAAGATCGAACGCGGCCAAGGCGGAATACTTGCCGTCAAAGGCTAGTGCGACCACGAAGTGGTTTTCGCCGGCCCTGAGGATGTCCGATTCCTCGGTGAGCCCAGGAGTGAGTACGCGGGTCACTTCTCGCCGGACAATACCCTTGGCTTTGCGAGGATCTTCCATCTGGTCGCAAACAGCGACCCTTTCCCCTGCTGCCAGCAGCCGAGAAATGTACGCGGAAGCAGCATGATGCGGGAAACCACACATGGGGACACTTTCTTCCTTGTTCTTGTCCCTCGTGGTAAGAGCGATGTCCAGAATTCTTGACGCCTTTGTTGCATCGTCAAAGAACATTTCATAGAAGTCTCCCATACGGAAGAGGAGGATCGCTTCAGGATGGCGAGCCTTGTTTTCCATATACTGGCGCATCATTGGAGTGAGGTTCGCATCAGTCACTTGCTGTCACCGTTATTCCCATGAGAACAACTTGATATGGATCGGTGAGATCCCAGTCCTATGACATTTTCCCATGTCGATGTCGCAGTCTTCGCCATGGCTATCTTCTGAATTCGAACAACAATAGCGAGTCCCTAATAATGTGTCCACTGCTATTCGCAGTGTCACACAGACTCAACAAAAGACTTGACAGGGATCGAGGCCATCCATAAAATGCGCTATAAATGACCTTGTTTTTCTACCCCGGCCGATCAGGGCAGCGGGCGTAAAGCAAGCATCAAGACTTCAGGACGTACCAGCGCTTGTGCCTCGATCGAGTGTCTTTTTTCAGATCATCTCCCCAGGGACCACCAAAATTTCCTGCCTCTCAACTCCCTCTTGTTTTTTCGGCAAAGGGCATTTCACAAAGGAGTAGAAAAAGTGGCTTCTATCAACATCTATGTAGGCAACTTGTCCTTCCAAACCAGCGAGGACCAACTCAAAGAATTGTTTGAATCCTATGGTCAAGTAGCGACCGCGACCATAATTTCGGACAAGGCAACAGGCCGTCCCAGGGGTTTTGGATTTGTTACGATGCCGGAGCGTGACGAAGGATTGAAAGCCATTCAGGAGCTCGATTCACGTGATTTCATGGGCCGCAGTCTCAAAGTGAACGAGGCTAGACCGAGAACCGAGCGCAATGACAGCAGTAGACAAAGTTTCGGTGCATCGGGCGGCAGAAACCAACGCTGGCGTTAGTGTGTGAGTTCGGTTTCAATACCGACTGATCATATCTAGTATTCGAACGATGGGCGACTTCTGTTCGTGGCGGTCGCCCATTGCCTATACGTTTGTCCCGCTATCCCTCGTCGTAAATGTCCCTATTATACGGATCTACTGAAACAGTGCGTTTATAAATGTTGCCTGCATAATTGGCATAACCTATAATTACCATGCTTTGTGGCCGTTCGGGTGTGAGGGGTATAAAAAGGGCAAAAATACGCTTTGATGCTGTCTTGCTTGAAGAGAAGTCTTGCCGATCCTTTTACATCTTGTAAAGAATCCCGACACGCGAGACTCGGTTGACGAACTCCCAGTGCGGAAAGCTCTTTCTAAATCGACTAATGTGAGATCTCTTGCATTGGAGTTTTTTGTTACCCGATGAACCTTGGCACAAGGATTGCGTAACATAATCTGAGGATTCCGCTCGGATTCGAATCGAGGTGTTTTTGCTTCGCTTGGAATCGTAGGGATTCTTTGGGGAGACCAGACATGTTGAACCAAGAAAACGAGATCATACGGGCAGCGGGTTCCGGCAATCTCGAACAAGTGGAAAGCCTCTTGACCAGCGGAGCCGATATCAACACGAGAACTGATTACGGCCTGACTCCTCTGATCGAAGCATCCCGCCACGGGCATGCAAAGTTGGTCAAGACGCTCATAGAACGTGGAGCTGATGTCAATTTGAGCGATAAAAAGGGGCGAAACGCACTTCTCGTTGTTGCACCCTTGGGTTATCCGGAAGTGTCCAGGCTTCTCGTGAATGCAGGAACGGATATCGAGGCCAGGAGCATCGAAGGTAGCACTGCTCTCGTACTTGCCTCACGGATGGGGCATTTGGAAACAGTGGAACTTCTCCTCGAAAGAGGTGCAGAGGTCAATGCGCGCGACAACGTGGGCCAGGCAGCCTTGATGCATGCTTCCAGGGCCGGACAGGCGGAAGTGGTCAAGAAGTTGCTGGAGCAAGGTGCGGATGTCGAAGCCAAATGCGACGAAGGCTACACTGCACTGATTTGGGCGTGCAGAGAAAACCATAAGTACACCCTGAAACTTCTTCTTGAAAAAGGCGCGGAGGTTAACGCTCGGAGCAAGGCCGGTTGGACCGGACTCTTGTGGGCTTCTTCGATGGGATACGAGGCTGTGGCCGAAATACTCTTGGAACGAGGGGCGGACCTGGAAGCGCGTGACCCTTACGGTGCGACACCGCTGATGAAAGCCAGCAGAAGAGAGCACTCAGAGGTTGTGGAACTTCTGATCAATCACGGTGCAGACGTAAACGCACGAGACGAGTTCGGCTGGACCCCCCTGATGAGGGCTTGTCGAAAGGGCACAAGAAGATTGGTTCAGTTGCTCTTGTCACACGGCGCAGATACGGACGCCAGAGATCTGTACGGAGCTACTGCATTGATAATAGCTACCTCCGAAAAGGATCTGAATACCGTCGAGTTGCTCCTCAAAGGGGGAGCTAACCCCAACGCAAAGGATAAGAATGGCTGGACCGCTCTAATGTGGGCGGCCTCGATAGGGCATGCCGAGCTCACCGACATGCTCAAGGCCTACGGAGCCAAATAGGAATAGTCCTGTATATGCAAATGAATGTGAGCCACGCGAGGAATAACCAATGGAAAACAGGCTTCTCGACGCCGCTGCTTCCGGGGATGATGCCGAAGTCAGAAAACTTCTAGATGCGGGAGCGAACCCGAACATAAAAGACGCTCTGGGTTGGTCTCCACTGATGTGGGCTGCGTCCATGGGGTTTCCCGACATAGTGAAACTGCTTCTAGATGCGGGAGCCGATCCTGATGCGAGAGATCCGTACGCAGCCACTGGGCTCATGAAAGCTTCTCGCAGGGGATTCTCGGCCGTTGTGCAGCGTCTTCTGGATGCGGGTGCGGACGTCAACGCGGAAGATGAATTCAGATGGACCGCCTTAATGAGAGCTTCGCGAAGAGGATATGTGGAGTTGGTGGGGCTCCTTTTGGATCACGGAGCAAACATAGAGGCCGGCGATCAATATGGGGCAACGGCCCTAATTATGGCAGCGTCTGAGGGTCACACAAACGTGGTGACAGAACTGCTGTCAAGAGGCGCGGACGTTAATGCGCGAGACCGAAACGGCTGGACTGCGCTCATGTGGGCGACTTCCATGAGACATGGCGAAGTCGTGAAACAGCTGAAGGATAGCATGCAGTAGCCAACGGTTGCAGAAAGACTCTCCAAACGAGGGACTGCTTGAGTTCCTGCAGCCATTCGAAGTTCATAGCGATCGGGCTTTCACGACGACGCTTGCGGAGGTGGGTACATGGATGAAAAACTGTTAAGCGCAGCCGGAGCAGGAGACATTGACAAGGCA
>JACRDE010000442.1 GCA_016212935.1 Desulfomonile tiedjei
CCAAGAGATTTCTCACACTGTTTGCTCGGGTTGACGGTAAGTTGGACGAAGCGGCCCTCGAAGGCCTTCTCATGCGAATAAGAGACATGGAGTCCATGGTGCGGCAATGGGGCCCGCTCAACATTGAAATGTTGAAGTGGCTTGGAAACCTCGCTCAAGAAGTGCAGGTCATGGGAAGCGGACCAAAACCGGGAGCCATATACGTCACGGGCATTGAGAGCGGCGGACTTTCAGGGCGAAAGCATACATTCATTGTGGGCCTTGACGATGGTCGTTTCCCAGCAGTCGGAATGCAAGATCCTGTCATTCTGGATAGCGAAAGAGAGAGCCTGTCCCGGGCCACCTCCACAATGTTGCCGACTGCCAAGGAAGGGCTCACTCTGCAGCTTCAGAAGTTTTCCTATCTGTTCTCAAGACTATCCGGACCTGTCACCCTGAGCTATTCGTGCAAGAGTATTGCTGATGACAGGGAAATGTTCCCGAGCCCAGTAATGTTATCTGCCTACCGAATCATTTCCCAAAACCGAACAGTGGACATCAATGACCTTGTCGGTTCACTTCAGCCGCCTGTTTCGTTCGCGCCGCTGGAAAGTGGAAAAAGCCTCGACATGAAGGAATGGTGGCTAAGTAAGCTTTGTGCCCCTGGTCCGGTTCTGGACACCGATCGACTTCTCAAATCGCATTTTCCGCATCTGGCACGAGGGAAAGAAGCAGCCAGACTTCGCGGCACCTCGGAATTTACCATGTACGACGGTTGCATAAATTCTCCGGATAAATCTTTGGACCCCACAGAGGATGTCGGCCCGAGACTCTCGGTGAGCCGGCTCGAGGCTTTAGGAGCCTGTCCGAGGCATTACTTTTTCAGCAACGTGCTGGGAATCGAGCCCCCTGAAGACGTCTCGGTCGATAAAGACACGTGGCTGAATGATGCCCAATTCGGCACCTTGGCGCATGACGTGTTCTATGAATTTGTTTCTCAATGGCTCGGCAACAATTGGCCTCCGGATTTTTCCAGAGATTTGGACAATATTTTGGACATTGCACAGGATAAGGCAAAACGTGAGCGAAAAAGTATACCCTCTCCTTCGGAAGCGGCGTTTCAGCAGCAGCTCGAGGCGCTTTTCAGAGCCTGCAAAACCTTCCTGGCTCATGAATCCAAGCAACTGGACGCCAAACCGCTTTTTCTCGAAGCAAGCATCGGCCTGAAAAGAGGCTACAGCAAGGGCACGCCTCTGGACACCGCGGACGAGATCATTTTCGACCTTCCAGGCGGGACAAGTGTCCGTTTGGGAGGCAGAATCGATCGCATTGACAAAGTGGATTCCGGTTCACCTGGTGAATACATCATCTATGATTACAAGACCGGTTCCTCATACAAATTCAGGTCAAAGGACATCTTCTGGTGTGGGCGTTCGGTCCAGCACGGTATTTATGTGCATCTGGTCGAGCAAGCGCTTCAAAAGCAGTTTCCCGGCTCTCGGGTCAGTCTGTTCACATATTTTTTTCCGGGCATAAAGGAAGATGGTCTGTTGATTCAGTACAAGTCTTATCAGCTTTCGGACCTACCGAAAGTCGTGCAGCTGCTCTGCAACATTGCCGCAAAGGGCGCATTCCTTGGTACTAACCAGCCAGGCACCGATTGCACGTACTGCCCTTATCCCGAGATATGCGGAAAAGCGGAGGTAGTGGAAGCTCAAGCGGCAGCGAAGCTTGGCAATATTAACGAACCGAGACTACGGGACATGAGGGAGTTGAGGAACCGTGAACCCAAAAAATCAAAATAGTCTTACGGATGAGAAGGATCGGGCGGCGATCCGTGAGGAATTGGCCGTATGCATGATGGTGGAAGCTGCCGCAGGAACCGGCAAAACCACTATGATGGTGGACCGGATGATTGCCCTTCTCCAAGAACGCGAATGCAGCATCCATGAACTCGCTGCCGTGACCTTCACGCGGAAAGCAGCGGCCGAGCTTCGTTCGCGGTTTCAACTCAAGCTGGAAGAAAAACTCCGTGACCCCGCTTTCTCCAATAATTCCTTTCTCCTGGCTGCGCTCGCGAACATAGAGAAATGCTTTGTCGGCACCATTCATTCATTCTGTGCGAGACTGCTCAGAGAACGGCCAATTGAGGCCGGTGTTGAAATCTCTTTCAGGGAAATTGACGAAGACGAGGACAGCATCTTCCGCAATGCGGCGTGGGACGATTATTTTGCTCGTCTGAACGCGGCAGGCGATCCGCTCCTCGCCGAATTGCGCAACGCCGGTCTTGCGGTGAACGATCTGCAGGAAGCTTTCAACAGGTACGCCGGTTTTCCTGATGTGCCCGAATGGCCGGTTGAAGCAGTCGATCCGGTGGATTTTGCCGTCGTAAAGAAAATGATCGAGGGTTTGGGCAGCCACGCTCAGCAAATCGCAGAGATCATGCCTCACGAGGACCAGGACGAGCTCATGCGGCGATATTCCCGGGCGGCTCGCATGATCAACCGCGCGGATCTCGATAGCCCACCTGACCTAATTGCAGTCCTGAAGGAGCTGCGGTGGAAAAAGTCCCCTGGCATCGAACCGGATAAATGGCCGGTAGGAGGAAGGCAAGCCAAAGAAGAAAAGGCTGGATGGGAAGACTACCACAATGATGCCAGCAAATGGCTCGATCACTTGAGCAGGGCTTCTTACCCGCTCGTTCTGAAGACCATCCAGCCTGTCAGAGCGCTGTACGATCGCCTCAGGGCGGAAGCAGGCGTGCTCAATTATCAGGACTTGCTCGTAAAAGCCGCGGATCTTCTGAGAGACAAGCCACACGTTCGCGCGTACTTCAAGAAACGATTCAAGAAGCTGCTGGTGGATGAATTCCAGGACACCGACCCCATTCAGGCCGAAGTGATGATGCTGCTCACGGCCATCGATCCCGCAGAAACGGATTGGGAAAAATGCGAACCCGAGAGCGGGTCATTGTTTGTGGTAGGAGATCCCAAGCAATCGATCTATCGCTTCCGCCGGGCAGACATTGTCACCTACACCAAAGTCAAGGAGATCCTCACAAAGTCCGGTGGGAAAATCGTTCATCTCCAGAACAATTTCCGGTCATCTCCGCCCATCATTGAATGGGTGAACGGCGTTTTCCAGGGCCGTTTCAAGGGACCTTCGGAATATGAGCCCGAATATGTGGGGCTGTTGACCACCGGATCGCAAGATCCCGGCGCCGCTTGGGGCGTGCAAGGCAATTTCATACCTGCGGACCTGACCACAAAGGATGCCATTGTTGAATACGAATCCGATCTAATTGCCCGGTTCATCGTTCAGGCAGTGGAAAACAAAACGCCTATGCCCAGGAAAAAGGAACAGATTGCGCTGGGCTGGGAGCCCCATGCTCGGTTTGACGATTTCCTGATCGTCACCATGAGAAAAGATCGGCTCGGGGTGTATGCTTCAAAGCTCCAGAAATACGGCATCCCGCACCAGGTGACGGGTGGAGATGCTCTGAACCAGGCTGCTGAAATAGCTCTGCTTAAAAACTGCGTGTCAGCGGCAACGCAGCCTGACAACCCCGTTGCGCTTGTGGCAGCGCTTCGGAGCGAACTGTTCGGCATCAGCGATGACGCCCTGTATTGGTTCAAGCGTGGCGGCGGTGAATTCTCTTTCCTCTCAGAAGTGCCGGCAAGTTTTCATCACCCGGAAGCTGCGGCGTTGTCCGATGCTTTCACACGCCTGAACAGATATTGGGAGTTATTCAAAGCGCTGCCGCCAGTGGCCGCGATGGAAAGCACGGTTGCCGATATGGGCCTGGCAGCGAGCGCAGCCATGGTTCCCGAGGGGAACGCCCGAGCCGGGAGCCTCTTGAAAGTTGTTGAACTTCTCAGGCCAATGCAAGGAACGGCTTGGACGGTCAGCGAGCTGTTGGATTATATCCAGACCATTCAAAGCAGTAACGAGAAACGCGATGCAATTCCTGCCCGAGAGGATGACAAGCCTTTTGTCAGAGTCATGAACCTGCATAAGGTCAAGGGACTCGAGGCCCCTATTGTTTTTCTCGCGGACCCTTCCGGAGCAAACGACTCACACGTTGTTCGGTTTCACATCGACAGATCCAAAGGCACGCCAAAAGGATATCTTGCGTTGCGTGACCCGAATTGGGAGAGGGAGCGCTACGCTCCATCTATTGCCATGCCTGCGGATTGGGAATCCCTTGAAAAGAAGGAGAGGGCATTCCAGGATGCTGAGAGCACGCGGCTCTTGTATGTGGCAGCTACGAGGGCGAGCCATCAACTTATAGTCAGCCAGCGAACGGACAGTAATTTCAGGTACAACCCGTGGAAGTCGTTTAGAGAGGCGCTTCAAAAGAGACCGACTTTTTCTTTGCCCGGCCACTTTCAGGCGCCTTCACAACAGCCTATTGAGATCCTGGATGCTGAGGTGGCCACTGCTGAGGCCAAAATCAGGGATCAATGGAACGCGATATTTTCCCCAACCTATCACTCCGCGGGGGTCAAACAGCTCACGGTGGATCATGCAGCCTTCCCGCGGTCCGAGGATGGCCGAGGGGTCAAATGGGGCAGCGCAATTCATTCCATGCTGCAAACGGCCATGATTGAGGATACTGAAGATCTTGCGGCCATTGCACGGTCGACCCTGTTAGAAGAGGGCTTCGACAAACCGGACTCTCTGGTGAAAGATGCGGTAGAGACGGTCCGTTCGGTCATGGCTTCGTCGATTTGGCAACGTGCCAAGAAGAGCCCCAAGTGCATGGTCGAGGTCCCGTTCGAAATTGTGGAAAAGACGGTCGACGCTGTCGGCAAGCAGATTGACACGATTCTTCGTGGGGCCATTGACCTGGTTTTTCTCGAAGATGACAAATGGGTTATTGTAGACTACAAAACTGATAGCCCGCCAAAAGATCAGCTGCCGGCGTTGGTAGAGCTGTACAGGGGGCAGGTGAGGAAATATGCAGAGGTATGGGAGAGGATGACAGGGGCAAAGGCATCTGAATGCGGACTGTATTTTGCGCATTATGGAGAATACATTATTTGCTAAACCGACAAAAGTAGGCGCTGGACGTTAGCCTGCATTTGGCGGTTTAGCAAAGATTACCGAAAGATGTTCCGCTCATTGAACGAAGGGAATGAGAAGCAGCTTGTCTCTCTCTTCGTCGCTAATTGTTATCCTCCACCTCTGTGCCATAAAGGCAAGCATTCGATGCCCTCTTGCTTTGATAGATTGGGGAGTCCAGTCAGCCTCCTCTGCTATCTCCATCTCAGCGTATGAACCGTTGAAATAGCCCCGTTCTATTGCATGCCGATCATCAGGTGGCCGCCGTTTTTTCAAATCAAACGAATCATTTCCCAAGGAAGAGTTCTTCTGCTTAGATAAAGCAACCAAATTGCCAAGACTCCCAAGTAAGTAAATTCTATGCTTCGGGTCAATAACATCCATTGCGGCCCATTCACCCGCTTCGGGTGTCTGAGGATATACGTGCTCAATGGTGATTGTTCCTCGCTGTGGACTGATGAGTAATCCCCAGTCAAGCTCATGTTCTGGTGAACGAAACTCTTGAAGACCGTTATTGTACTCGTACAAAAAATACGGCAATCCACTCCATCCGTACCAACCTTTGTCGTCTCCGCCATGAAATTGCTCCCGCAAGTAGTGCCAGAAGTACTCGATGGAATAAAACCCATCAGTCCGAGAGTCAATCTGGTCAATTATTGCATTTATTTCTGAGCCATTGCACAATTCGTACGCCCATTTATAGAAATCTTTCTGTCCAGCATCTGATCTCCGCTGCGAAATTTCGAAGACAACAAATATGTACCTCTCAACCGCTTTCAGCATATCTGTCGCAAGCCTGAGGGACGTCTCCGCTTCCGCTTCATCACTACGTCGTCGTCGCCTCAGCCAGGAAAGTGTCGCAAGAACTAACGACGCGCAGACTCGGTAACCAAGACGATTCAACCGCTCTAACCACGCCGCCATCTCGGACCCGAAGTCAGACGCCTGAGGATTGTACATTTTGTACCAATCCTTGACCGATTCTTGAAGGCTCGTTACATAAGAATTTATGTCGTCAAAGAGGATTTCTCGCCGGGCAACTCGGTTCATAGTGAACCGCTCTGATAACAGTGATCTATGGACCCCGCCAGATTCTTTTCTTGCGACGTCCCTAAACGATATTATCCAGTGGTGACGTAAAAAATCGTCATCATCTAATGGCTTTTCCTCGTTCTTCCCCAGAAATTCGTATATAAGCCCCCAGCACGTCTTCACCCTGTCTTGCAGTCCCGTCATTTGTTCTTCAATCGCATCTGGCAGAAGAGTTGAAAGATGCAGGAGCCTATTTTTCAACAATTCCAGGGTGGTGAGCGCTTTTCCTCGGTTATTGATTGTTTCAAAGCGGACATAAATGTCCGGATCATTATTCAGTATCTTCATATCGAACTTCAGGCCCTGCGTAATCCGACGCAGAAGCTCACGCAGGGCGATACGATCCTTTGGTACATTGTTTTTGAAAAACCCTTTAGCGTTCTTCAGGTTTTTTGTGTAAGTTGTGTGTATTCCCCTGAATGCGTCAGCCTGGTGTCTCAAGATTTCTGACTTAAAATATTCGAAACTAACGTGATCTTCTGCATAACCAAAAATATATGCGCCGAAATCTCGCTGCTCCTCGTTCAGTTGCTGATAAATATAATCAGCAATGATCTTTTCTTTGAAGTATAGGCCGAGCCTCTCGCCGTCTTGCAGTTCTTCCGCTATCACCTGCATCAGAATAACGATGGTCGTAAGGCGCTGTTGCCCATCAATGACGTAATAGGGTTGGTATCCTTCATCAATGATCCATTTGCTGCCCCGCCAAATCTCCCTCTGCAGTTCACCAGGGTTTACAACTTGTTCAAGACAAATGTCACCCGTATAGTGTCCTCGTTGCGGCATGTTTTGGATATCCCCCCAGAAATCCTCCAACTGCTCATCTTCCCAAGAATATCCCCGTTGATAATGGGGGACTCGGAAGAGCTTGCGGTCAAACAGGCGAGCAACCGGAAAAGGCGTATTTCCGTTCATTTTTATAAACTCCCTTCCACCGTGATACTGAGGATCGAAACCGCATGCGATCTCTTGTACATTGGCTATTTGCCCTTGGAACTTCTACAAAAGAGTGACCGCCTGATGGTTTGAATGCTCGACAATGCAAGAAAATTGGTCATGTGCCTCGCTAGCAGCCAATGCTTATCATGATTTCCAGCTCCTGATCGTCATCAAGCTCGATCGCCCCCATTTCGAGGATTGTTCCTGAGACCAGAGAAGAATCCATTTCCACCGAACGACGACTGCGCATATCACACGAAACCACGATTAACGTGACCCCGTGCTCGGGTCGCCGCGACAAACAGCAACGACCTTACTCACTCTTCATGTTCAGCCTTCGCCGTTGGGTCTTCCTCCAGTGATGGCAAACGCAGAGGCGCTTCGCCCTCATTTATTCCTACCATGATGACGCAGGGGAATTCCAGGCCTTTCACTCTGTGCATGGTGGCCTCTAGGCGCCTTTCAGTTTTTTCTTGGGTTTGCCTGCAACAGCGTACTGCTCTGCCATTACTTTGACTTTTTGAGCGAGTTCCGCCACCAACCAATCGGGGCCCAGCAAACGCCCGTCACTTCCGAACGAGAGAATCCAGGAAACAACCTCCGGAGCGGACGACGAGGTGAATCGAAGCTCAACCTTGTCGCCATTCTTAGCTATCTCCTGGTCCGGGCTCCAGGTCCGTTCAGAAACGTATAACGCTGCCCAGCCTGTGAACTCGGCTTCCACCGTGAAGCTCTTTTCCTTTATTATTCCGAAAGTCTTGTTGAATGCTTTCTCAAAATCGTATTTCTTGGGTACCTCAAATGGAACAGAGCGATCGGCCTTTTCAACTTTCTTGAACCGGTGAATAGCCAGCAGCGGGTCGAATTCGGGCTCCACCCATTTTTTTTGCCATGGATCCTTTGCCCTGAGGGCATGAAGATAAAGAGTGTCCTTGTAACAGAAAATCTTCACAGGTTTGATGTGATAGGTCTTGGCACGCTCGCTTTCGGCCGCTTTGTAAGCGATTTTACACACCTGGCGTTCCTTCATTGCTTCAACAAGAATTCGGATGCTTTCCTGGTGCGGTGTGTAATCAA